>JAIFNE010000072.1 GCA_020047875.1 Hydrogenophaga sp. | reverse complement strand
CGTCATGGTCTTGCGTGCCCACTCGGCATCCAGTTCGTCCTGGGCGCGAAAGCGGGGGTCCAGCAACCGCAGCACCTCGTCGGTCTGCCTGACTTCCAGGGCGTCCTGCAGGCGCTGGACCGCGGCCTCCAGCGACGCCTGCGGGTCGTCGGGTTTGCCGCAGGCGGCCAGCAGCACGCCGCCGATCACGGGCGCGGCAACGAGCAGCGATCGCCTGGACAGCATCGGCGGGTTCAAACCAGGTTGTTGCGAATCGCGTACACCGTGAGCTCGGCGTTGTTGGTGAGGTGCAGCTTGTGCGCGGTAGACGCTCACCGTCTTGGGGCTGAGCATGAGCTCGTCGGCAATTTCGGAGAGCTTGCGGCCCGAGGCGATTTTTTGCATGGTCTGCATTTCGCGCTCGGACAGGCTGGCGTGCAGCTCTTCGTTTTCGGGCGCGCTCAGGTTGTCCACCAGCATCTGTGCCACCTCGGGCGTGACGTATTTGCGCCCTTGCTGCACGGTGCGGATGGCTGCAATCATCTCGGCCGGCTCGCCGGCCTTGTTCAGGTAGCCGCGCGCACCGGCGCGCAGACAGCGGATCGCGTACTGGTCTTCGGGGTACATCGAAACCACCAGCGCTTTCACCGTCGAGCCCTCCTCGCGCAAGGCGGCGAGCACCTCCAGGCCGCCACGGCCGGGCATGTTCAGGTCGAGCACCAGCACGTCACACGGGGTCTTGCGCAGCTGCTCGCGCAGCTCGGGATAGCTGCCGGCTTCGCCCACCACCTGAATGTCCACCGCCTCCGAAATGGTGTCACGGATACCGCGGCGCACCACCGCGTGGTCGTCACACAAAACCACCTTGATCATCGGTTCACTCCTGATTCATGTCATCGCTGATCGGATGGCTGAAAGATTGCAGCGGCACCGACAAAATCACCGAGGTGCCGCGCGGCGAGCTGCTCACATCGAGCCAGCCGTCTACCTTGGCGGCTCGCTCGCGCAAACCCAGCAAACCGAAAGATTTTTCCTTGCGCAACGCCTGCGGATCCAGGCCGCGGCCATTGTCCTTGACCTCCAGGGTCAGTACGCCTTCGAGGTCACTCAGTTCGATCGTGACCGCGCTGGCCTGCGCGTGCTTGGTCACGTTGGTGAGCGCCTCCTGCGCGGTGCGGTAGGCCACCAGCTGCAGCTCGCGCGACACATCAATGACCTCGGCAGACCGCCGAACCACCACCCGGATGCCGGTGCGGCGCTCAAAGCTGGCGGCCAGCCACTGCACCGCGGCCACCAGACCCTGGTCAAGAATCGGCGGGCGCAGGTTGAGCATGATGCGCTGGCTGGCGCCCAGGGCGTGCTGCAGCATCTCCATGGCCGACTGCACATGGCGCTTCATGGCCGGGTCCTGGGTGTGGCGCCCGACCAGGGCCAGGTCGAGCTTGACCGCGGTCAGCGCGCCGCCGATGTCGTCGTGGATCTCGCGCGCGATGTCGGAGCGTTCCTGCTCAATGCTGGCCTGCAGGTGCTCGGCCAGCTCAGCCAGGCGTTGGCGCGAGTCGGCCAGCTCGGCGTCGGCCACCGCTTTGGCGCGCCGCGTTTCGCTGACCTCCAGCGCACGCTCGATCACGTGCGCCAGGCGGTGCATGTTGTCCTTGAGCAGGTAGTCGCTGACGCCTCGATGCATCGCCTCAACCGCGGCGGCCTCGCCGATGGCACCCGAGAGCACCACGAACGGCAGCTCGGGGCGCAGCGCATGAGCGAGGTCCCAGCCATCAAGCCCGGTGAAACCCGGCAGGTGGTAGTCGGCCAGCACGATGTCGAACGAACCCGTTTCCAGTTGCAGCCTCAGATCTTCCATGGTGTCCACCAGCACCAGCTCGCAGGCCAGCTGGCTGCGCTGCAGCGCGAACTTGACCAGCGCGTGGTCCACCCGCGAGTCTTCCAGGTGCAGGATGCGCACCACAGCTTTTCGAGGGGAAGGGTTGGTCGTCGCGCTCATGGCAGGTCGGGGTGATCGCGTGCGGGCGACGGTCTCGAAAGGTGGGGACGAGGAAATGGCGCAGGTTTCACCCGGTAATCAACCGATTGCCAAACGGTCACCTGCCGAAAATTGTAATGCCCGCTCGCCATTGGCCTACCCGAGAGCCCCACAGAGACCCGGACCCCCATGACCACACCGCCCGCACCTCCCGCCATCTCGCTGCCCGTGACCCTGGTGGCCGATCTGCAGGACGCCCTGCTGATGTCCATGACCGACCTCAAGCGCCTGGAAGGCCTGCTCGACCACGCCACCGGCAACCTGCTGGAGCGATTCGGCGCCGCCAACCATGGGCTGGCGAACCTGATCGACAACCAGAGCGACGCCCTCAACGAGGTGCGCCACAGCCTGCACCAGGCGGTGACTGAGTTGCAATTTCACGACATGGCCACCCAGCTGATCGTGCACACCGGCAAGGTGCTGCAAAGCTGCGCCTGGAAACTGGCCGAGGAGGCGATGGAGCCCGAAGAGGGCGAACTGCCGGTGGAGGTCGACCCGATGCCCGAGCGCCCCAGCCCGGTGACCCAGAGCGAGATGGACGCCGGCGCCATCGAATTGTTCTGATTCAAGCCACAGCGTTTGCTGCCGATATTTCACCGAACGACGGAGTTCCCCCCATGCGATCGATTCTTGCCGTAGACGACTCGGCTTCCATGCGAAAAATGGTGGCTTTCACCCTGACCGGCGCCGGCTTCCACGTGGTGGAGGCGGTGGACGGTCAGGATGCGCTGGAGAAATCCCAGCACCACGCGATCGACCTGGTGCTGACGGACCAGAACATGCCGCGCCTCGACGGCCTGGGACTCACGCGCAAGTTGCGCGAAAGCCCCAAGTTCAAGACCACGCCGATTCTGATCCTCACCACCGAGTCGAGCGACCAGATGAAGATGGCTGGGCGCGCCGCTGGCGCCAC
Source organism: Hydrogenophaga sp. (assembly GCA_020047875.1). GTDB lineage: Bacteria > Pseudomonadota > Gammaproteobacteria > Burkholderiales > Burkholderiaceae_C > Hydrogenophaga. The sequence goes on along the minus strand of JAIFNE010000072.1, from coordinate 15,180 downwards.
CGGCTGGCTGGTCAAGCCGTTCGACCCGACGCGTCTGATCGAGATCATTCAAAAAGTCATGCGTTGAACCCGCGCCCACCTGAGAGAACACTTCCATGGCTGACATGACCACCGACGGCCAGAGCGCTGGCGACAATTTCGACCTCACCCAGTTCTACCAAATCTTCTTTGAAGAGGCGGGCGAAAATCTGGACCAGATGGAGCAGATGCTGCTGGCGCTCGACTTGGCACATGCCGACGACGAAGAGCTCAACGCCATCTTCCGCTGCGCCCATTCCATCAAAGGGGGAGCAGCCACTTTCGGCTTTGCCGACGTGGCCGAGCTGACGCACCAGATGGAGTCTCTGCTGGACAAGCTGCGCCGCCACGAATTGCAGCCCAGTGCGCCCATGGTGGACGTGCTGCTGGAGTCGTCCGACGCACTGCGCCTGCTGCTCGCGCGCCACCAGGGCCGGCAGGTCGACACGCCGGCCACGGCCGATCTGGTGCAGCGCATCAGCCACCTGGCCAACGGAACCGGGCCGATGCCCGCCAGCGCCGCTGTTGCGCCAGCATCGCCCTCGACGACGGATGCAATTGCCACGCCAGCCGCAGCACCAGCCCCCGCGCTGCCCCCCGGCACGCGCCTGCTGGAGCTGCACATCGGCCCACTGGACAACCTGGCCCAGGCCGATGGCATTGCCGAGTTGTTCCGCGACATTCCGGGCCTGGGCCAGATCACGCCCCTGCCCTGCGACCAGAGCGACAAGCGGGTGTACCGCGTGCAGACCACGGCCAGCGACACCGACCTGCTCGATCTGTTCACCTTCCACGTCAGCAAGGAACAGATTCACATCATCGATACCGCCGCCAGCGCGCCAGCCAGCCAAGCGGAAAAAACACCGGCCCAGGGCGCCGATTTCGGGTTTTTCGATGGCGCGCCGGGTGTGCCTGCCGCCGCTGCCGCGGCACCCGTGGCGCCCACCGTGGCGAGCCCAGCGCCACACGAAGATGCCCCCAAGGCCGCTGCCCGCGCCAGCGCCAACGCAAGCAGCGCCATGGAATCGAGCACGCTGCGCGTTTCGGTCAGCAAGGTGGATCAACTGATCAACCTGGTGGGCGAACTGGTGATCACCCAGGCCATGCTGGCGCAAAAGAGCAGCGAGCTCGACAGTGCAGCCAACCAGCCGCTGCTGGCCGGCCTGGCCGATCTGGACCGCAACACCCGAGATCTGCAAGAAGCGGTGATGTCGATCCGCATGATCCCCATGTCGGTCGTGTTCAACCGCTTCCCCCGCATGCTGCGCGACCTTGCCGCCAAGCTGGGCAAGAAGGTGGAGCTCATCACGCACGGCGAGTCGACCGAGCTCGACAAAGGCCTGATCGAGAAAATCACCGACCCGCTGACCCACCTGATCCGCAACAGCGCCGACCACGGCATTGAGATGCCCGAAGAGCGACGCGCCCGTGGCAAGTCGGAACAGGGAACCATCACGCTGTCGGCCAGCCACCAGGGTGGCAGCATCCTGATCGAGGTGCGCGACGACGGCAAAGGCCTCTCGCGCGCGAAGCTGCTGAGCAAGGCGCGCGAAAAAGGCATGGACGCGTCCGACAGCATGAGCGATGCCGAGGTGTGGAACCTCATCATGGCGCCCGGCTTCTCGACCGCCGAGACCGTCACCGACGTGTCGGGCCGGGGTGTCGGCATGGATGTGGTGAAGAAAAACATCATTGCGCTGGGCGGCACGGTAGAAATCGACTCCGCCGAGGGCTATGGCATGCGGGTCTCGGTGCGGCTGCCGCTCACGCTGGCGATCATGGACGGCATGACGGTGCGGGTGAGCGACGAGGTGTACATCCTGCCGCTGGCTTCGGTGATCGAGTCGTTCCAGATCAAGCAGAGCGACATCAGCACCGTGGCGCAGGGGGCGCGGTTGGTGAAGGTGCGCGAGGAGTACATGCCGGTGATCGATCTGGAGCATGTGTTCCAGGTGCCCCGCTTCGAGTTCAACACCATCAGCCCGATCATGGTGGTGGTGGAGGCCGACGGTTCGCGCGTGGCGCTGATGGTGGACGAGCTGATCGGCCAGCAACAGGTGGTGATCAAGAACCTGGAATCGAACTACCGCAAGGTACAGAACGTCTCGGGCGCCACCATTCTGGGCGACGGCAAAGTGGCGCTCATCCTGGACACCTCCAGCCTGGTTCGGCGGTCAAGGCATTGAACATGAACACCACCTCAGCGTCCCGCACGACAGCGCCCAGGCCGATGGCGGGCAACGAGGCACCGCTGGCCGAGAACCGCGAGTTTGTCTGGCACGACGCCGACTTCGCCCGCATCAAGGCGCTGATCTACAAGAAGGCCGGCATCAGCCTGCACGACGGCAAACACGCCATGGTCTACAGCCGGGTGTCGCGCCGGCTGCGCGACACCGGTCACGGCAGTTTCAAAAGCTACCTCGACTGGCTGGAGCAGCACGACGGCCCGGAGTGGCAGGCGTTCATCAACACGCTCACCACCAACCTCACCGCGTTCTTTCGCGAGCAACACCACTTCGTGGTGCTCGATGAACTCCTGCGCGCCGAGCGCCACAAGGCCTGGCGCATCTGGTGCTCGGCCGCCTCCACCGGCGAGGAGCCCTATTCGATCGCGATGACTGCCACCGAGGCGCTGGGCAGCTCCGGCTCGTTCGAGTTGATCAACAGCGACATCGACACCCAGGTGCTTGCCACCGCCGAGCGCGGGGTCTACAAGACCGAGGGCGTCAAGGGCCTGAGCCCCGAGCGCATCCAGCGCTACTTCATGCGTGGCAAAGACAGCAATGCCGGGCTGATGCGGGTCAAGCCCGAATTGCGCCGATCCATGAGCTTTCAGCCGGTGAACCTGATCCGCGAGTTGCCCTTTCGCGAGCCGTTCGATGTGGTTTTCTGCCGCAACGTGATGATTTATTTTGACGCCGCCACCCAACGCGAGGTGCTGGAACGGATTCACCGCGTGATGAAGCCGGGCGGCAAACTCTTCGTGGGCCACGCGGAGAACTTCAGCGACGCGCGCCACCTGTTCGTGCTCAAGGGAAAGACCGTGTATGAGCGCGTTTGACGCCGTGCCGCTGCGCTCCGGCGGCAACCCCATGGCCGCACCGGCGGGCCGCCTCGGCGTCCCGGTGGGCTCGCGGGTCGATGCGCTGAAAAAGCGAACCCCCCGACCCGGCGAGGCCGCGTTCTTCTTTCACGACCACCACTTCGGTGTGGACACCGTCAAGGTGTTGCCCGGCGAGTACTACGTGAGCCAGGAAGACCTGATGGTCATGACCGTGCTCGGATCGTGCATTGCCGCCTGCATCTGGGACCCCAAGGTGCGCGTGGGTGGCATGAACCATTTCATGCTGCCCGAGGGCGGTGGCGACACCTCGGGTCGCTACGGCTCCTATGCCATGGAGTTGCTGATCAACGAGATGATCAAGCTCGGCGCCCGGCGCGAAACCATGCAGGCCAAGGTGTTTGGCGGCGGGCAGGTGATGCACAGCTTCACCACCATGAACGTGGGTGAACGCAACACGGAATTCGTGCTCGACTACCTGCAGACCGAGCGTATCGCCATCATCTCCAAGGACGTGCTGGACATCCATCCGCGCAAGGTCTGCTACTTCCCGGCCACCGGAAAAGCCATGGTGAAGCGGCTGGCGCACTCGCATCCCGAGACGCTGGAGACGCAGGAGCGCAAGGGCAGCGCTGCGGCGGTGGTCAAGACCACAGCAGGCGGCTCGGTCGACCTGTTCTGAGCGTTTCCACAACAAGACACAGCGGAGAAAACCATGGCGAAGACGAGGGTGGTGGTGGTGGACGATTCGGCGCTGGTGCGCAGTCTGCTCACCGAGATCATCAACCGGCAGACCGACATGACTTGTGTGGGCGCCGCGGCCGACCCACTGGTGGCGCGCGAAATGATCCGCGAACTGAATCCAGACGTGATCACGCTCGACGTGGAAATGCCGCGCATGGACGGGCTCGAATTCCTCTCGCGCCTGATGCGCTTGCGGCCGATGCCGGTGGTGATGGTCTCCACCCTCACCGAGCAAGGCGCCGAGGTCACCCTGCGCGCGCTCGAGCTTGGCGCGGTGGACTTTGTGGCCAAGCCGCGCATTGGTGTCAGCAGCGGGCTCAATGAGCTGGCGGGAGACATTGTCGACAAGATTCGTGTGGCGGCCTGCGCCCGGGTGGGTCGCCATGGGAGCGCGCAGGCCACCCCGGCCGCACCCACCACCAGCGCCGTGGCGCCCGCTCCGCTGCCGCGCATCTCGACCGAAAAGGTGATCTGCATCGGTGCGTCCACCGGCGGCACCGAGGCCATTCGCGAGGTGCTGGTGCCCATGCCGGCAGACGCGCCCGCCATCGTCATCACCCAGCACATGCCACCGGGCTTCACCACCAGTTTTGCAGCCCGGCTCAACACGCTGTGCCGCATCAGCGTGGCCGAGGCGCGGCACGGCGAGCGCATTCTGCCCGGCCACGCCTACATCGCGCCCGGCGGCCACCATCTGCGCATCGACCGCAGCGGCTCCAACTATGTGGCGGTGGTCGAGGACACCGAACCGGTGAACCGGCACAAGCCCTCGGTGGAGGTGCTGTTTCGCTCGGCCGCCCGGGTGATCGGCCCCAACGCGATCGGCGTGATGCTGACCGGCATGGGCGCCGACGGCGCACAAGCCATGCGCGAGATGAAAGACGCCGGCAGCCACAACTTCGTGCAGGACGAGGCCAGCTGCGTGGTGTTTGGCATGCCGCGCATGGCCATTCAGGCCGGCGCCGCCCACGAGATCTTGCCCCTGACCCAGATCGCGCCAGCGCTGCTCGCGCGGCTGGCCAGCGCACCCGCCGGTGTGCGCCACCGCATCTGACCCATCACCTCGTTTGCGTCCTCTATCGAGTCACCACCATGATCCGCCGTCGCACGCTTCACAAGCTGCTGTTCATCAGCGCCTTCGCCATGACCGTACCAGCCCACGCACTGGAAGCGCCAAAGGAGCGGGTGGTGCTCACCGTATCCGGAAAGATCGGCGTGAAGAACGCGGGCGAAACGGCCCGGTTCGACATGAAGATGCTCGAAGCACTCCCACAACACAGCTTCACCACCCGAACTCCCTGGTACGACCGGCCTGTGAAGTTCACCGGCCCGCTGCTGGCCGATGTGCTGGCCGCGGTCAAGGCCAGCGGCACCACGGTGAGCGCGGTGGCGATCAACGACTACGCCATCAAGATCCCGGTGGCGGACACCACGGCGCACAAGGTGATCGTGGCGCGCCTGCTGGATGGCAAGCCGATGCCGGTGCGAGAGAAGGGCCCGTTGTTTGTGGTGTATCCGTTCGATGACAGCGCCACCCTGCGAAGCTCGGTCTATTACGAGCGCTCCATCTGGCAACTCAAGGCATTGGATATCCAGTAATGGCAAGAAGGCCATCACTGTCGACCAACCTGTCGCGCTGGGAGTGGCGCCACTGGTTGGTGGTGATCGGTACGCTTCTGGTGGTGACGCTGGCGCCGCTGGGCTGGATCCAGTGGCAGCAAGCGAAGCTGCTGAGCGACGTGTCGACCAACCAGGTTGACTCCCTCATGTGGCAGGCCTATCAGCTGGAACGAGAACTCTCCCGGCTCGAACAGGTCACCGCCCAGGCGCTGCGCGACCCGAGCACGGTCGATCCCTACGAGCTGCAAGCCCGCTATGAGGTGTTCCTGAGCCGCGTCAAGCTGCTCACCGATATCCCGCGCAGCGACCTGCTGGAGACCTCGGGCACCTTGGCGCAAGCCACCGAGGCGATTCATCGCCTCAGCGAGTTCGCCGACCCGCTGTTTGCCGAGCCCGAGAAGTTGCTGGCTTCGCCGGAGCAACTTCGCGCGCTCGACGAGCGTGTGCTCGCCATGCTGCCCGGTCTGGCCGATCTCACCCGCGATGCCAACCGCGCCAACGCGCGATTCCTCGACGAGCGCAATGCCCAGCTGCAGAAACAGGGCGTGCTACTGATCTCGCTGGCTGGGGTGCAGGTGGCGGTGATGCTGCTGTTCGTCGGCCTGCTGGTGTTGCACATCCGGCGCCAGGCGCAGCGCTATGTGGAACTGAAGGCGCTAAGCAAAGAGCTCGCCATTGCGCGAGACCAGGCCGAGGCGGCCAACCACGGCAAGACCGTTTTCCTGGCCAACATGAGCCACGAAATCCGCACCCCATTCCAGGGGCTGATGGGCATGCTCGCACTGCTCGACGAGCCCAACCTGAGCGGACGCCAGCGCGATTACCTGCAAACCGCGCGCGACTCGGCAATGCACCTGCTTGGGGTGCTCAACGACATCCTGGACGTCTCCACCATGGAGTCGGGCACGCTCAAGTTGTCCGTCACGCCGGTGCCGCTGCACAACGTCGTGCAAGAGGTGGACGATCTGATGCAGGTGACGGCGCGCGACAAAGGACTGGCGCTGCGGATCGAGGCAGACAACGACCTGCCCGAGTGGGTGCTGGCCGACGCCACCCGGGTGCGCCAGATTCTCTATAACCTGATCAACAACGCCATCAAGTTCACACCCCAAGGCTCGGTAAGTGCCCGCATTTCCCGCGGAGCGCCGGGGCAGCCTTCGGTGCTGATGACGGTGAGCGACACGGGTGTGGGCATGGACCAAGAAACGGTGAGCCACCTCTTCACCCGGTTCTACCAAGCCGACAACTCGCTGCGCCGGCGCATTGGCGGCGCGGGGCTGGGGCTGGAGATCTCGCGCAACCTCGCCCGCATGATGGGCGGCGACATTGAGGTGCAGAGCGAGCTGGGGGCTGGCTCGGTGTTCACTGTGACCCTGGACTTGGCCGAGACCACCGCGCCGCAGGCGCTGCACAGCAACACCATGGGCCTGGGCCACAGCCGCAGCCTGCGGGTGCTGGTGGCGGAAGACCACCCGATCAACCTCAAGTACATGAGCATCCTGCTGGAGAAGATGGGACACGAGGCAGTGTTCTGCGAGAACGGGCAGGAAGCGCTTCAGCTGCTGGCGGCACAGCCATTTGACGTGGTGCTGCTCGATTACCACATGCCAGTGCTTGATGGACTGGCCACGGCCGAAGCGATTCGCCAGTTGCCGGGCAGTGCAGGGCAGGTCCCGGTGATCATGGTCACCGCCGATGTGGTGAACGACACCCGAAAGCGCGCGCAGGAGGTGGGGGTGACCGCCTTCGCGAGCAAGCCGATCCAGGGCGAAGATCTGCGGCGCGCGCTGCGTCAATGTGGCCTGCTGGAGTTGGGCCACACAGGGGATTCACGGGCTCATGCTGCGGCGATCGCGCCATCGCCCGCTGCGCCCGCCGCGTCTGTCGCGCTGCTGCGACCGCGCGAGGAGGTGATCGACGACGCCTCATACAGCGAGGTTTGCGACATGATGCCCGACGCCTCGATGCATGAAATGCTCGACACCCTGTTTGCCCCCCCCGAGGGCACGGTGCCGCAGCTGCTGGCGGCACTCGCCAGCGGCGACCGCGCGGAAATTCACTACAAGGCACACACGCTCAAAGGCACGGCCATGCTGCTGGGATTCCGGGCGCTGGCCGCGACATCGGCACGCATCGAAACCCTCAGTACGGACAGCGAGGGGCCACGCCTGCCAGACGCACTCGGCGTCCAACTGGTTCGCGACATGGAGGCCACCCAGCAAGCCCTGTGCGAAACCACGGAACCGCCGACGAGCTGATCGTCAGCCAATGGGTTGCACAGACTTGCGTCTGCGGGGCTCCGTGCGACACGGTTGAGACGCTGATTGAGATCGGAAAGGTTGTTACCCGGCCATTGAGCGATTCAGGCAGAGTACGGCCAAGCAGTCTGCTTGGCGAACCTCGGGCAAGCGGTGAGGAATGGCGTGGCTTGGTGACACCCGCAGCAATGGCCTTCGCTGCGGCAAATCCTCGGGTTCAGACGCGTCGGCTGATCAACACGCCGGTTTCCAGCGGCGCGAGATTGCTGTTACCGCGCACGTCATAGGCCACCACATCCTGCGGTGCAGGAAAGTCCCGGCGGCTCTGTCCCGGCCCGGCGTCTTGCGGCATCACCGGCCACGGCAGTGTGAGCTGCTCGCCAGGCTGACGGCCCGGTGCGGCCGAAGATGCGCCGGCAGCAGCGGCATTCACCGCGGCGCCCTCCTCGCGACCCAGCACGCGATCCACCACCGCCGCACTGGCCTTCCAGACGTTGGTCAACAGTTCTTGCCGTTGCACGCGCCGGGTTTCCTCGGTGGCCTGGTCGGCGGCCTGCTGGCGCGCGGCCTGCTCGGCCTCGCGGCGGGCCACCGCATCGCGCGGCTCACCGCGTTCGCCAGCGGCACGCCCAGCGCCTGAGCGCACATCATCAGGCCCAGTCTCGCGTCCCGCACGCGCGGCATCCCGGTCAACCGCGCCACGGTCGGCGCGCAGTCCAGGGATATCTCGCTCGCGCCCGGCACCTTGCTGGCCGCTGCGGGCACTTTCCTGCAGCGGCCGGATGGCGGTCACGGCGGTCACCGGCGCAGCAGCGCCATTGGCAGGCGGCGACCAGACCACCGGATTCGGCTGGGTAATGTTGATCATGGGTAACCCCTCTTTCTCAGGCACCGGATGGTAGGAATCCGGGAGTTCCCTTGGGATTTCGGCCGCTTAAGCGCCGACTTGAAGGGTTTTTTGCATTTTATTCCAGCGATTGAACCGCCTGGGGACCCCCACTCAGGCGCTGAGTTCCCGCTCGTGCATCCAGGCGGCGTGCTTCGGAGCGCGCCGGGTTCTGGACCATTCTTCGAGCATGTCCCACTTCACATCGTCGAGTTTTTTCATCATCGCGGGCGTGGCGGTGTTGGCCGCCAGCTCCAGACGGTGGCCGTTGGGATCGAAAAAGTAAATGCTTTTGAAGATGGCGTGGTCGGTGATGCCGATCACCGGAATACCTGCCGCCTCCAGCCGCGCCTTGGCGGTCTCGAGCACATGGACCGATTCGACCTCCAGCGCGATGTGTTGCACCCACTCGGGCGTGTTGGGATCGCGCCCCATGCCGGGCGAGTTCGGCAGTTCGAAGAAGGCCAGCACATTGCCACCGCCCGCATCCATGAACACATGCATGTACGGATCGGGCGCGTGGGTGGACGGCACATGGTCCTCGGCGATGGCGAGCACGAAGTTCATGTCGAGGTGCTTGCGGTACCACTCGACGGTTTCCTTGGCATCGCGGCAGCGATAGGCCACATGGTGAATTTTGCGGATGTTGAGCATCGGGCTGTCTCCTGGAAAAAATGAAAGGTTGGCTGTCGCCGGGAATATGCAAAACGACCTCGGATCGGGACGCTACAGCCCCTCGCGCGCCAGCGCCAGGGCCTGTTTCAACACCGCGATGTCGCCCACCTGATTGGCCAGCAGCAGGATCAGCTTCGCGTTGAGCAGCTGGCTTTGTTCGTCGCTGAGGTCGCGGTGGATGTCGATCAGGGCCTCATAGAAATCGTCGCCGGGGGTGAAGTCGCGGAAATAGCGCTGGCCGGGTTCGACGAGATTGGGTTGAAGTTGCAAAGGCATGGCGTGCTCCGGTTTCAGGCGGCGGCCCCGCTGGCCGACTGGCTGGCGGCACCGGCAGGCAGGTCCTGACCGGTGGCGCGGCGCAATGCCGCCCGCAGCCGGCCAGCGTCGAACGCCCGCCAGCGCGCAGCCACATGCTGGTCGGGCCGAATCAGGTAGGCGCTGCCGGGGGGCGCGTCGAGCCGCTGCGCGATCAGGCTGTCCTGGTCGTGCAGCGTGGTCATGTTGGGGGCCGCGCTGGCATGCGAGGTGACCCAGATCACCTGCACCGCAATGGCCTGCGCGGCCAACGCCGCGCTCTGCTCATGCAGCGCGGCGAGCGCACCACCGATGGCATCGATCCGATCGACGAAAGCGAGCAGAACAAACCGGTTGCCCAACTGGTCGAGCAGCCAGGCGGCCTGCCCCGCCACGCGCACCGGCGCGTCGGCCAGCGGCGCGCCTGGCACCATGTCTCCGCTGAACGCATCAACATCGGGCGTATTGAGCACCGAGTCCACCAACACGCAGGGCACGCTCAGGCGTCCGGAATTGACCAGCTTGCGGGCAAACGGGTGGCTGCGCGCCAGCTCCAGCGCAGCGTTGCGAAACAGCTTGCTGACCGAGCTCTTGGGCGTAATGAAGTCGGTGGAGCGAGTGGAATTGCGAATGTTCTCGTCAGCCGCGTAAACGCGGTCGGTGTTGTAACTGTCGAGCAGCGCGGCCGGCGCCAGGCCCTGGATGACCAGAGCGAGCTTCCACACCAGATCGTCGACGTCCTGAAAACCAGAGTTGGCACCGCGGGCACCAAACGGCGACACCTGGTGCGCCGCGTCACCCGCGAACAGCAGGTGACCATGGCGAAACTGCGTCATGCGGCGGCACTGAAAGGTGTAGATGCTGGCCCACTCCAGCTCAAATTCGCGCTCATCGCCCAGCATGGCCCGAACCCGCGGCAGGATGTTTTCGGCCTTCTTTTCTTCCTCTGGATCGGCATCCCAGCCAAGCTGGAAGTCGATGCGCCAGACGTTGTCGCTCTGCTTGTGCAACAGCACCGACTGATTGGGGTGGAACGGCGGGTCGAACCAGAACCAGCGCTCGGCTGGAAAGTCGGCCGTCATGACCACGTCGGCGATCAAAAAACGGTCTTTGAACACCTGGCCTTCGATGTCCAGTCCGAGCTGGCGGCGAACATGTGAGCGCGCGCCGTCGGCCACGATCACCCAGTCGGCCTCGATGTCGAACGCGCCATCGGGTGTCTCCAGGCTGAGCCGGGCACCGTCGGCCAGCGGCACCACGCCCGCCACCCGGTACTTCCAGCGCAGGTCCACGCCCAGTTCTTGCGCGCGCCTTACCAGCGCCGCTTCCAGGTGGTACTGCTGCAGGTTGATCATGCCGGGGCGCTTGTGGCCGGGTTCGGGAACCAGGTTGAAGCGGTACACCTCGTCTTCGCGCAAGAAAGTCCGCCCAACGTTCCAGCTCACGCCCTGGTTCACCACGGTATCGCCCACGCCAAGGCGGTCCAGGATTTCCAGCGAGCGCTTGGCGTAACAGACGGCGCGCGAGCCGAAAGAGACGCTGTCGTCTTCGTCGAACACGATCACCGGCAGGCCCTGCAGGCATGCGTCGATCGCGGCGGCCAGCCCCACCGGGCCGGCGCCGATGACCACCAGCGGGCGGCGCTGCGGCGCCCCGGCCATCAGGTCGTGGGGCGCCCGGTACGGGAAGGTGGGGTAGACGTAGGTGGCCATGCGGCTCGGGACTCAGGTCGTGCGGCTCACCGTCGGCGGACGGCGTCAGGCAAAGGGGCAGCAGGCGCAAACCTGCGCGCCCGGAAGCTGAAGCACTGTAATGGATAATTCCACATCCGTAAATACGTTTCGCTAAACGTAATTTTCAGACGAGGTAACAGGCTTCGGATTGGCGCCTGATGCGGCAAATCCCGGACGAAAAAAAGCCAGACCGGTCCGTCTGGCTGTTGATCGGCGGGCGCCGCGCGCCCTGGGTCAGGGCGCTTCGGATTCGGGCAGCGGCTTGACCAGCGTCACCGGCACCGGCGACAGGTGCACCAATTCCTGCGCGACGGAGCCGAACATGGCCGCGCGAAGACCGGCGCCGTGGGTGGCCATGATCACCGCGTCGCAAGCGTGGCGCTCGATCACATCAACCAGCATCTGCGCCGGGTCGCCGGTCACCACGTCCTGCGTGACCTGCTGGCCAGCGGCCTGCAGCAACTGCACCGCCGGGCGCATCAGGTCGTGGCCGGCTGCTTCGCTGACCTGCTGCAGCACGGTCGGGTCGTGCGCCACGACCAGCTCGTACAGGTTGGCCGCAGACTGCACATTGGCCACCACAAACCGAGCCCTCAGGCCCGCGGTCACCAGAAACAGCGCGTGATGCACGGCACGCATGGCGTGCTCGGAACCGTCAACCGGGATCAGAATGTTCAGCATGGCTGTCCTTGAAAAATGGTTCGGTCGTTGGGTAAGTGACCATTGTGGCAGCGCCGGAACGTCAGAACCACAGGCGCCCCCTCACGACTGCATGAAGCGCCTGGACCTGGCCACCGACATCAGAATGCCGAGTCCCACGCCCATGGTGACCATGCCGCTGACCATGCCCATGTTGACGAAGGCGTAGACAAAGATGTTGAGCGTGACCGCGCCCGCCAGCAGCCGGGCAAACAGCGTGGGGGCGTCCAGCGCAATGATCAGCCCGCGCATCACCAGGAAGATGAAGGCCAGCATGAGGCCCAGCGTGCCGAGCAGACCGAATTCTTCGGAGAAAGCGGCATAAATGAAGTCAGTGGTGCGCTCGGGAATGAATTCGAGGTGGGTCTGGGTGCCTTGCATGAAACCCTTGCCCCAGACGCCGCCCGAGCCAATCGCGATCATGCCCTGAATGATGTGAAAACCCTTGCCCAGCGGGTCCTTGGTGGGATCAAGCAGGGTGCAGACGCGCTGGCGCTGGTATTCGTGCAGCACGCGCCAGTCCACATCGGGCGCGCACCAGCTCGGCTCCATGACGATCAGCACCACGATACCGAAGGCGCCCAGCAGCACTGGCGGGATGATGATCTTCCAGCTCAGCCCGGCGAAGAAGATCACGAACAAACCCGAGGCCACCACCAGCAGGGCGGTGCCCAGATCGGGCTGCTTCATGATCAGCGCCGCCGGCACGGCCAGCAACAGCAAGGCGACCGAAAAATCCAGTGCGCCCAGCTGGCCCTCACGGCGCTGAAACCACCAGGCCAGCATCAACGGCATGGCGATCTTCAGCAGCTCGCTGGGCTGGATCACCACGCCCACGTCGAGCCAGCGCTGGGAGCCCTTCCTTTCAATGCCCGCCAGCTCCACGCCGACCAGCAACACCACGCCCAAGACGTACATCGGCACCGCAACGGACATCAGGCGCTGCGGCGGGACCTGCGCCACGATGAACATCACCCCCGCAGCGATCACCATGTTGCGCGCGTGGTCGACGAAGCGGGTGCCGTGGTCGTAACCCACCGAATACATGGTCAGCAGACCAATCGCGGCCAGCAGCAAGATGGCCAGGAACAGCAGGCCGTCAAAGCCCTGGAAGATGGGGGCGATGCGCTGGATCGGGTTGGGTTTGTCGAAGCTGACGGCCATGCGCCATTATCCGAGATGGTTTATTGGGCGCACCTTCGGTGCTGTCGGGGCGCTGGCGGCGCCGTTGCGGCCATTTTTGCCCCTCTTCGGCGGCCATGGCACAAGCCATGACCTTCTCAGTCGGGACAAAATTGACTCGCCACGGCATCCACCAGCCCACCCGACCCCAATGAACCATCGCGGATTATCCTTGCCAGGATGCGCCCGCCAGACGACACCGCCACCACCCACCTGCTCTACCTCCACGGGTTTCGCTCGTCGCCGATGTCGACCAAGGCGCGCCAGGTGGCGGCCCGGGTGGCGGCCGAGCACCCCGGCGTGACCTGGTGGTGCCCCCAGCTGCCACCCTCACCAGCCGAGGCCATGTCGATGCTGCAGCGGGGCACGGCCGACTGGCCGCGCCAGCGCATGGCGGTGGTGGGTTCGTCGCTGGGCGGTTTTTACGCGAGATGCCTCAGCCTGCAACTGGGCTGCCGCGCGGCGCTGCTCAACCCAGCGGTGTTCCCGGCGCGGGATCTGCAGCAGTACGTTGGCGAGCAGGCCAGCTGGCACGAGCCTGGCCAACGCTTTGTCTTCCAGCCTGAATACATCGATCAGCTCCGGGCCATGGAGGCCGAGCTGGGCACATGGGCAGCCAGCCAACCCGCCAGCCCCGAGACGCTGTTTGCCATCGTCGCCCAGGGCGACGAGGTGCTGGACTGGCGCGAAATGTTGGCTTTTTGCGCTGGCGGGCAAACGATGCTGCTGCCCGGCAGCGACCACGCGATCAGCGATTTCGATCAACACATCGGCCGGCTGTTCGACTTCCTGCGGCCAACCCGGTGACCCGGCGCGCCCTGGTGCGCGTGGGAGAATTCGGCCCATGTACATACTGTTCGACGATGCCGGCAAAGTGCTGACCGGTCGCCTTTTGTCTGAAGCCGACAGCTCGCTGCAGGTGGAGCTCGATTCGGGCAAGCGGGTCAAGGTCAAGGGCGCCAATGCCCTGCTGCGTTTTGAAAAACCCGCCCCGGGCGAGCTGATGCCGGCCGCCACCGCGCTGGCCGATTCCATGGAGCGGGATCTGGCCTACGAGTTTGCGCCGGAAGACGAGTTTGGTTTTGCCGAACTGGCCCGCGAGTATTTCAGCGACAAGGCCAGCACCACCGAACAGGTAGCGGCCCTGCTCTGCCTGCAGGGCGCACCGCACTATTTCCGCCGGGCGGGCAAGGGCCGCTACAAGAAAGCGCCACCCGAGATCCTGGCGCAGGCGCTGGCCGCGATCGAGAAAAAGGCTCAGGTGCAGGCGCAAATCGAAGCCTGGGCGGCCGATCTGGTGGCCGGCGTCTGCCCGGAACCGGTGCGGGAGCATCTCTACAAAATTTTGTTCCGGCCTGACAAGAACACGCCCGAATACAAGGCGGTGGTCGAGGCGGCGCGCAACAGCCACACCGCGCCGCTGGCGTTGCTGGAAAACGCGGGCGCCATCACCAGCGCCTACCAGTTTCACTGGCAGCGCTTTTTGTTTGACCAGTTTCCCAAAGGCACCGGGTTTCCGCCCCTGCAGGCGCCAGCCATCGCCGACGAACTGCCGCTGGCACCGGTGCAGGCGTTTTCGGTGGACGACTCCCACACCACCGAAATCGACGACGCGCTCTCCGTCCAGGGGCTGGGTAGCGGCACCGTGACGCTGGGCATCCACATCGCTGCTCCGGGTCTGGCCATTGCGCCCGACAGCGCGATCGACGCGGTGGCACGCCACCGCCTGTCAACCGTCTACATGCCGGGCCACAAGATCACCATGCTGCCCGACGAGGTGGTGCAGGCTTACACACTGCAGGCGGGGCGCGACTGCCCGGCCGTGTCGCTCTACCTCACGCTCGACGAGACCAGCCTGGCGATCACCGACAGCCGCACCGCGCTGGAGCGGGTGCCGATCGCGCACAACCTGCGCCATGACCAGCTCGACGCGGTGATCACCGAAGCCTGGCTCGCTGGCGGCACCTCGCCCGAGCCGGTGCCGGCCGAGGTGGCGGCGCTGCAGCCGCA
>JAIFNE010000028.1 GCA_020047875.1 Hydrogenophaga sp. | reverse complement strand
CGGCTGGATGCGGCCTGGGCACGCTGGTCGCGGCCCTGGGCCACGGTGGCCTGGGCCTTCCTCACCCTGGGCGTGGTGCTGGGCAGCTGGTGGGCCTACCGAGAACTCGGCTGGGGCGGCTGGTGGTTCTGGGACCCGGTGGAAAACGCCTCGTTCATGCCCTGGCTGGCGGGCACCGCCCTGATCCACTCGCTGGCGGTGGCGGAAAAACGCGGCGCCTTCAAGGCCTGGACCGTGCTGCTGGCGCTCATGACTTTCTCGCTCTCGCTGCTGGGCACCTTCCTGGTGCGCTCGGGCGTGCTGTCGTCGGTGCATGCCTTCGCGGTGGATCCGCAGCGCGGCGCTTACATCCTGGGCTTCATGCTGGTCGTGGTGGGCGGCTCGCTGGCCCTGTTTGCCTGGCGCGCGCCCAAAATGTTGGCCGGCGGCGCCTTCACCTGGTTCTCGCGCGAGTCGCTGCTGCTGGCCAACAACGTGGTGATGGTGGCCTCGGTGGCGGCCGTGTTGCTTGGCACGCTGTACCCGCTGTTCATCGACGCCCTGGGCCTGGGCAAGCTGTCGGTTGGCCCACCGTATTTCAACGCGGTGTTTGTGCCCCTGATCGCCCCGGCGCTGTTCCTGATGGGTGTGGGCCCACTGCTGCGCTGGAAGGGCGACAGCGTGCCCGATGTCTTTGCGCGCCTGAAATGGGCTCTGGGCATTGCCATGGCCACCGGCCTGCTGCTGCCGCTGACCCTGGAGGGCTACAAGCCCTGGGCGGTGCTGGGTCTCGGGCTGTCGGCCTGGATCGTGCTCACGGTGCTGATCGCGTTTCGCGAGCGCGTGAAAAC
Organism: Hydrogenophaga sp.; assembly: GCA_020047875.1. Lineage (GTDB taxonomy): Bacteria > Pseudomonadota > Gammaproteobacteria > Burkholderiales > Burkholderiaceae_C > Hydrogenophaga. The sequence goes on along the minus strand of JAIFNE010000028.1, from coordinate 6,272 downwards.
CGCCGGCCAGCTGGCCAGCCTGCCGCGCGCGTTCTGGGGCATGCACTTGGCCCACCTGGGCCTGGCCATTGGCGTGGCGGGCATCACCATGGTGGTCAACTACGAGCAGGAGTTCGACGTGCGCATGAACGTCGGTGAGCAAGCCCAGATGGCTGGCTACACCCTGACCTTCATGGGCACGGAGAACTACTCGGGCCCCAACTACGAGGGCACGCGGGGCACCGTCATTGTGAGCAAGGATGGGGCTGAGCAGTTCAGGCTGTACCCGGCGAAGCGCATATACAACCGGTCGGGCTCGGTGATGACCGAGGCCTCCGTGCGTCCCAGCCTGTTCAGCGATCTCTATGTTTCCCTCGGTGAGCCGCTGAACAACGAGCTCACCACCTGGGCCGTGCGGCTCTACTACAAACCCTTCATCAACTGGCTCTGGCTGGGCGCCGGGTTCATGGTGGTGGGTGGGTTCCTCGCGGCGACCGACCGGCGTTACCGCATCGGGGCCAAGGCGCGCGCGCCGGCCGGGCAAGCCACGCAGGGAGCCTGAGCCATGAAACGATGGCTGCCGCTGTTTTTCTTTGTGGTGCTGGTGGGCTTCTTCGCCAAAGGGCTGTTCCTCAACCCGCGCGAAGTGCCCTCGCCTTTCATAGGCAACCCGGCGCCCACCTTCAGCCTGCCGGTGGTGGGCAACGCCACGCAAGACTTCAGCCCGGCCGACATGAAGGGGCAGATCTGGCTGCTCAATGTCTGGGCACCGTGGTGTGTGTCCTGCCTGCAAGAGCACAAGCTGCTGATGGCGCTGGCCGAGAGCCGCACCGCGCCGCCCATCGTGGGGCTGAACTGGAAAGACAAGAACCGCGACGCCGAGGCGCTGCTGGTGCGCACTGGCAATCCGTATGTTGCGGTGCCCGATGACCTGTCGGGTCGGGTCGGTATTGACTGGGGCGTGACCGGCACCCCGGAAACCTATGTGATCGACCGGGCCGGCATCGTGCGACTGAAGCATGTGGGCCCGATCGACCTGAACGTCTGGCAGACCAAGTTCGTGCCGAAACTCAAGGAGTTGGGCGCATGAAGGCTTACTGCATCCCGGGCATTTTGATGAGCATGTTGCTCGCGTTGTCCCTGCCAGCGCTGGCCAGCGAGCCGCTGAACGCCACATCCACCGCCACACCCGCCGCTCCACCCGCCACCCCGTCCGTCGCTCAGCCGCTGTTTCAAGATGCGGCGATCGAAACCCGCCTGAATCACCTGTCGCGCGAGCTGCGTTGTGTGGTGTGCCAGAACGAGTCCCTGGCAGAGTCCCCGGCCGAATTGGCCAACGCCATGCGCGAGGAAATCCGTGACCTGATGCGGGCCGGCAAGACCGACGCCGAGGTGCTCGGCTTCCTGACCGCCCGCTACGGGGACTTCGTGCTGTTTCGACCACCCTTCAAGCCCCTGACCTACCTGCTTTGGCTGGGGCCGTTTCTGTTCCTCGGTTTTGGTGCCCTGATCTGGTACGTGGCGCTGCGCGCTCGCCGCACCTTCAAAAGCGAACCGGTGAGCAGCGCGCAGCTCGCCGCCGCTGCCCGCTTGCTGGAAGAAAAGCCATGAGTCTGTTCTGGTCCGTCACCCTTTTCTGGGGCGCCGCTGCGGTGGCTGTTGCCCTGGCCCTGGCCTTTGTGCTGCCCTTTTTGCTGCGTGGCCAGCAAGATGAGCGCCAGCAGGCCGCGCGCCGAGACATCAACCTGGCCGTTTACCGCGACCAGATGAAGGAACTGAAAACCGAGCTGGCCAACGGACAGCTGTCAGAAGAGCAGTTCCTGGCCAGCAAGCTGGAGCTGGAGACCCGCGCGGCAGAGGATGCGCTGGCGCAGGAAGACAGCGCCTCCGCGCCCCAGGCCAGCCGCCGGCTCGGGTTCACGCTGGCGGGCGTGTTGCCCATCGCGGCCATCGGCATGTATGTGTGGTTCGGCAACCCCGGCGTGCTCACCGCGGCGGCTGGCGGACCGGGCAGCGCAAACACTGCGGCGCCGACCGAGCAGGACGGCGCGCACCCAGTCGAACCCGACCGAGGGTGAAGCCTGGGAGGCGCTGGCGATCGCCAACGGCCTGCTGGCGCGCTGGCCCGAGGCGCTGGAGGCCTACCAGAAGGCCTACCAGTTTCTGCCCGCCAAGCCCGCCGTGATGAGCGGTTATGCCGAGGCGCTGGCCATGACCAGCAACCTGCTGTTGGCGGGCCGACCGATCGAACTGGTCAGGATGGCCCTGCAAGCCGACCCGAACAACCGCAAGGGCCTGGAACTGGCCGGTATCCACGCTTACCAGAACCAGGAGTTTGCTCAGGCGGTGCTGTTCCTCGACCGGCTGCACCAACTGCTGCCGCCGGACACGTCACATGCCCAGGACATCCTGTCGATGCGCAACGAGGCCGCTCAACTGGCTCAGTCGGCCAGCAGCGCCCCGGCAGCTTCTGCCCCGGGCGCAGCGGTCGCAGATGGGCCGGCAGCCAGCGTCGCGGGCCGCGTGGAGGTTGCCGAGGCGCTCAAGGCACGGGTGGGCGAAGCCGACACGATCTACCTGATTGCCCGCGCTGGCGAAAGCGGCCCGCCACTGGCCGCCGCCCGCGTGACCATGGGTGCGTTTCCGCTGCCGTTCAGCCTGAACGACAGCATGGCGATGAACCCCGCGAACCTGCTGTCAAACCACCAGGAGGTGGTGGTGGTGGCCCGGATTTCCAAATCGGGCAACCCGCTGCCCCAGCCCGGCGACCTGGAAGGCCGGGTCACGGGCGTGAAGGTGGGTGCGGCGGACGTGGAGCTGGTGATCGACCGGGTGCTGCCATAGTGCAACGCTGAACAAGCTGCTCGCGGCACGGGTCAGCCAGCACCGACTGCCGCGCGACAGCCACTCAGCGCGGCGCCAGCTGGGTCTGAAGCAGCTTGCGGATCGCCTCGCCCAGGGCGTCCATGCTGTCCTGCTTGGCCATCACCTCGCGGACCCCGACGGCGGCCGCATCGGCCAGCAGTTTGTCGTTCACGTGGCCCGAGACAATCGCCACCCGCAAGCCCGGGCGCTCGCGCAGGCTTTCGCGGGCCAGGTCCACGCCCGACATGCCCGGCATGTTCTGGTCGGTCACCAGCAGGTCGATGGCGTCCGGGTGTTCGCGCATCCAGGCCAGCGCCAATTCGCCCGAGGTGAAGGTGCTCACCCGATAGCCCTGCTTGCGCAGCAGTCGGCCAACCAGGAAAACCATGGCCTCGTAGTCGTCCACATACAACACATGGTGCTGGGTGGCCATACTCGAAGACCCGGCCACCGGCTGCGCGGCAGACGCCACTGCGGGCATGGCCGCGGCCCCGGCCAGCGGCAGATACACATCGAACCGCGCGCCCTCTCCCGGGCTGCTGTTCAGTGCGATCGCACCGTTGTGCGCCTTGACGATGCCGTGCACCACCGCCAGCCCCAGACCCGTGCCGGCACCAGGCGGCTTGGTGGTGAAGAACGGCTCGAAAACGCGCTGCAAGGTAGCGGCATCCATGCCCGGCCCGTTGTCGGCCACGCTCAGGCAAGCGTAGACGCCCGCGGGAATGCCACCCACCTGCAGCGCACGAGCGGCATCCAGGCTCACGCGGCGCAGCGCCACCGTGACCTCGCCCGGGCGGCCTTCCAGCGCCTGCCAGGCGTTGGTGCAAAGATTCATCAGCACCTGCTGCATCTGGGTGGCGTCGGCCAGCACCGGCAGCTCCTCGCCACCCACCCGCGTGGTCAGGCGCACCCCCGCCGGCAGCAGCGAGCGCAGCAGCGCGAGCGTTTCGTTCACCAGCGGTGCCAGCGGCTGGTGTGTCAGCTGCTGGGCCTGGCGGCGACTGAAGGCCAGGATCTGCTGCACCAGTTGGCGCGCGCGAATCCCAGCCCTGCCGATCTCGCCCAGACTTTCCTGCGCCGGGTGCTCGGGACCCACATCTTCGCGGGCCAGCGCGAGGTTGCCCAGAATCGCCGCCAGCAGGTTGTTGAAGTCGTGCGCCACGCCGCCAGCCAGGGTACCGATGGCCTCCATCTTCTGCGATTCACGAAGCTGCGCCTCCAGCAAGCGCTGCTGGACCTCGGCCTGCTTGAGCTCGGTGATGTCGCTGTGGGTCCCAATCATGCGCAGCGGCTGACCATCGTCGTCTCGGGCAATCAACACGCCACGGGTGAGCACCCACTTCCAGGAACCGTCTTTGCACCGCACGCGGTGTTCGTTGCGGTAGACCGCTGTGCGGCCACTGAAATGCGCTTCGCGATCAGCCTGCATCTGGCTGATGTCGTCCGGATGGGTGCGTTGGTCCAGCTCGATGGCCAAATTGGCCAGCTCATCCGCCTCGTAGCCAAACATGGTCTTGATGCGCCGGGAAACATACTCCTCACCCGTCTGCAGATTCCAGTCCCAGACACCATCACCAGCGCCCTCCATGGCCAGCCGCCAGCGCGTCTCGCTTTCGAGCAGTTCAAACTCGACCTTCTTGCGATCGGTGATGTCAATCAACACCCCCACCCGCAGCTGACCGGTGTCGTCGAGGTGGGCGGTGCAAGACCGCCGGAGCACCCATTTGGTTGTGCCATCGGGCAACACAATGCGGAACTCGCCAGCAAGTTCAATCGATTGCCCCGCCACCTGATGCAGTTCCTGCTGCATGCGGGTCTGGTCATCGGGATGGCGGTAGCGAGAGAGGAGCGTGGGGTCGGCCAGCAGTTGCTCGGGTTCGAGGCCGTAGAGATCCCGAATGCCCTCGCTGACAAACCGGTACTGGACCAGCCCCGCCAGACTCACATGGACCACAAACACCATGCCCGGGATCTGCGACGAAATCAGCCGCATCTGCTCGTCGCTGCGCTGAAGCGTCTCCTGCATGCGCCTGCGGTCGGAAATGTCCTCGACCGTGCCTTCGTAATACGCGATGGCTCCCTGGGCATCCCTCACGGCGTGCGCGTTTTCGCTAACCCAAATGCGCTCGCGGGTCTTGTGCCGGTAGATTTCAGACTCGAAGCCGCGCACGAAACCGTCCCGTTCGAGCAGGCGCATAAACGCAGCACGCCGCTCTGGTTCGACGTACCACTCCAGAGCAATGTTTTTGACGCCAGCAAGATGCTCCGCCTCGGTGTCATAGCCGTTGATCCGAACCAAGGCGTGGTTGGATCGCAGCATCCGACCTTCAGGCGAGCTGCGATAGGCCCCGATCGGCAAGAAGGTGAACAGGGTGGAGAAGTCTTCTCCAGGGAGCGGCGCGGATGGCGACATCAGCGCATTGTCGCGCAAACCTCCCCGCACGCACGGCATCGGATGGCAGCCGCTACAGTCGGGCTCCTTCTGTCTGGAGAACCCCGCTGTGCAAGTCACCCGCATCCTCGCCGTGCGCCATGGCGAAACCGCCTGGAACCGCGAAACGCGCATCCAGGGTCACACCGACATTGCGCTCAACGACCACGGCCGCTGGCAGGCGGCCCAGCTGGCGCGGGCCTTGCGCGACGAATCCATTGCGGCCTGCTACGCCAGCGACCTCGGCCGCGCCCAAGCCACCGCGCAGGCGGTGGCCGATGCAGTGGGCCAGTCTGTGACCACGCACCCCGGCCTGCGCGAGCGCTGCTTTGGCCAATTCGAGGGCCAGACCTGGGCCGAACTGGAAGCCGCCTGGCCTGCCGAGACGCAGGCCTGGCGCAAGCGGCTGCCCGACTTTGCGCCGCCCGGCGGCGAGTCGCTGCGGCAGCTGCAAGCGCGCGTGGTGGAGACGGTGGGCGAGCTCGCGGCGCGCCATCCGGGTGAGCAGGTGCTGATGGTGGTGCACGGCGGCGTGCTCGACACGCTTTACCGCGCGGCCACCCGGCTCGACCTGCAGGCACCGCGCAGCTGGGAACTGCCGAACACCGCCATCAACCGCCTGCTCTGGAGCCCCGAAGGTCTGGGGCTGGTTGGCTGGGCCGACACCACCCATCTGCAGGAAGGCACGCTGGATGAACACACCACCTGAATTCGGTCACTTCGCGCGCCAGCGCTGGCAGCGCGCGCTGGGCTGGATCGGCCAGGGCACAGCCGCCATCGATACCCCGGCGCTGGTGATCGACCTCGACGCGATGGAACGCAACCTCGCGCGCATGGCCGAGTTCTGCCGCGCGCGCGGCCTGCGCCTGCGCCCGCACGCCAAGATGCACAAAAGCGCGGAAATCGCGCGGTTGCAGATGGCGCATGGCGCGGTGGGCGTGTGCGTGCAAAAGACCGACGAAGCGCTGGCGCTGGCCCAGGCCGGCGTGACCGACAT
>JAIFNE010000155.1 GCA_020047875.1 Hydrogenophaga sp. | reverse complement strand
GCTCTGCGGCCCGCTTCGCTCTGCCGCCCCTCCATTCCCTGCCCTTTATTTGTATGAACCGCTACGACAACGGCCTGATGTGGTTCCGCCGCGACCTGCGCACCCAGGACAACGCGGCGCTCTCGCACGCCCTGCGCGCCTGTCGCCGGCTGTGGTGTGTGTTCGTGTTTGACACCGACATCCTCGACCCGCTGCTGGCGCGCGGCCTGCAAGACGACCGCCGGGTGGATTTCATCTGGCAGTCGCTGCAGGCGCTCGATGCCGAACTCCGCGCGCTCGGCGCCTCGCATCGGGTGGCCGACGTGGGTCTGATCGTGCTGCACGGCCGCGCGCTGAGCCTGGTGCCCGAACTGGCGCAGCAGCTCCATGTGCAGGCGGTGTTCGCCAACCACGACGACGAGCCGGCGGCGCGAAAACGCGACGCGCAGGTGCTCGGGGACCTGGCCCACGCGGGCATCGTGTTTCACAGCCACAAAGACCATGTGATCTTCGAGCGTCGCGAGGTGCTGACCCAGGCAGGACACCCGTTCACGGTGTTCACACCCTACAAAAACGCCTGGCTGCGGCAGGTGACCGCCGAACATCTGGCGCCGCACCCGGTCGCGTCCTGCGCCAGCAGCCTCGCCCCGCTGCCGCCAACGCACCGCGCTGGAATACCCTGCCTGCAAGCCATGGGCTTTTTGCCCAGCAATTTGTCGCAGCTGCCGGTGCAGGCGGGCACGGCGGGCGCGCTCGCGCTTTTCGAGGACTTCGTGGAGCGCATGGAGCGCTACGAAGATGCGCGGAACTTTCCCGCCATCAAGGGCCCAAGCTACCTGAGCGTTCACCTGCGCTTCGGCACGATTTCGGTGCGTCAGCTGGCATCGGTGGCCTACGCCATGCACCTTCAGGGCATTCGCGGCGCCAGCACCTGGCTCACTGAGCTGATCTGGCGCGACTTCTACCACCAGATCCTGGCCAACTTCCCGCACGTGGTGGACAGCGCCTTCAAACCCGAGTACGACGCCATCCGCTGGGAGCGCGGCAAGCCCGCCGAGGCGTTGTTTGCCGCCTGGTGCGAGGGCCGCACCGGCTACCCGCTGGTGGACGCCGCCATGCACCAAATCAACCAGACCGGCTACATGCACAACCGCCTGCGCATGGTGGTGGCGAGCTTTCTGACCAAGGACCTCGGGCTGGACTGGCGCTGGGGTGAGCGCTACTTTGCCGACCACCTGATCGACTTCGACCTAGCGGCCAACAACGGCGGCTGGCAGTGGGCAGCGTCCAGCGGCTGCGACGCCCAGCCCTACTTCCGCATCTTCAACCCGGTCACGCAGAGCGAGAAGTTCGACGCCAGTGGCAAGTTCATCCGGCGCTACCTGCCGGCACTGGCCGGCCTGCCCGATGCAGCCATCCACGCGCCCTGGCAAGCGCCCGAGATCGAGCGGGCGGCCGCGGGCGTGGTGATCGGCCAGAACTACCCGCACCCGGTGGTGGATCACGCCGAAGCGCGCGAGCGCACGCTGCTGCTGCGCTACGCGGTGGTGAAGAAGCCTGGCAAGGCGGGCAAAGCGACCAGCGGATCAGTCAACTGATTCCGCGAAAAAACCCGGCGCAGAGGCCGGGTTCCTTCATGTGATGGCGCCGCTGAAAGGCGCCCGAATCAAAGCCAGATCAAACCTCGGCAGCAGCCCGCGCGTAGTGGGCAATCAGACCCAGCAACTCGTCTTCCGAATAGGGCTTGCCCAGGTAATGATCGACCCCGAGCTCGCGCGCGTGCTCGCGGTGTTTCTCGGCGATGCGTGAAGTGATCATGATCACCGGCAGACCAGAAAGCCGCGCATCACCGCGGATGTTGCGCACCAGATCGAAGCCGTCCATGCGCGGCATTTCAATGTCTGACAACACCACCGTGGGCCGTTCCTGCTGCAGACGTTCGAGCGCCTGCAGCCCATCAGCGGCCAGCGCCACCCGGTAGCCTTCACGCTGCAGCAAGCGTTGCGTGACGCGGCGCACGGTGATGGAGTCGTCCACCACCAGCACCAGCGGTACCGCACTGAGCGCCAGCGCGGCAACGCTGCTGCCTTCGCCATCGGCCGACGGCTCCACCGCCTGCTGGCTCGCCACCCAGCTGGTGACCTGCGGGCCGTAGACGGTGGCCAACGCGACCGGGTTGTAGATCAGCGCCACCGCGCCCGACGCCAGCACCGACATGCCCGCCAGGCCAGGCAGCCGGGAGAGCTGTGGCCCGAGGTTCTTGACCACCACCTCCTGGTTGCCCAGCACCTCGTCCACATGCATGGCGACACGCTGCGAGGCGCTGCGGAAGATCACCACCGGCAAGCTGCGCCCCACCAGTTCCTGCGACCGGGGTGAAGACTGCAACAAGGCGCCGGCCCAGTAGAACGGCACCTCCTCGCCCGCCACCGGCAGCGCGGCGCTGGCGTAGGCGCCTTCGAGCTCGGCTGGTTTGATGCGGCGCACCACCTCGACCAGGTTGGACGGCACACCCAGCGTGAGCGCACCGGCGCGCACCATCACCACCTGGGTGACGGCCGTGGTCAGCGGAAGCATCAGGCGAAAGCGCGTGCCCGCACCCGCTTCGCTGTGGGTTTCGATGCGCCCGCCCAGCGCCACCACGTCGGCGCGCACCACGTCCATGCCGATACCGCGGCCGGCCAGCGTCGAGGTTTCGGCGGCGGTGCTCAGACCCGGTGTGAAGATGAGTTGGGCGGCGTCGGTATCGCTCAGCGAAGCGGCGTCGGTCACCGTGCCCAGTTCGCCCGCGCGCTCGCGCAGGCGAGCCAGGTCGAGGCCTGCACCGTCGTCGCTGAAGGTCACCGACACATCGTTGAGCTCCTGGGCCAGACGAATGTCGATTCGGCCTTCGGCCGGCTTGCCCGCCGCCTCACGGGCCTCTGGACTTTCAATGCCATGCACCACGCTGTTGCGCAGCAGGTGCTCGAAGGCGGCGGTCATTCGGTCAAGCACGCCGCGGTCCATCTCGATGTTGCCACCGGTGATGTCGAGCCGCACCTGTTTGCCGGTTTCCTTGGAGGCCTGCCTCACCACGCGATACAGGCGTTCGGAAATGCCCTCGAACTCCACCATGCGGGTGCGCAACAGATCGCGCTGAAGCTCGCGTGCCTGGCGACCCTGGGCTACCAGACCGTCTTCGGTGGCCTCCAGCGCGCGCTGCAGGTTGCGCTGCACGGTGGCCACGTCGTTCACCGACTCGGCCATCATGCGGGTGATTTCCTGCACCCGGGTGAAGCGGTCAAACTCCAGCGGATCGAACGCCTGATCGGCGTCGCGCGCCTGGGCCAGACGAGACTGCATCTGCGTTTCGGCCTGCAGTTCCATGTCGCGCAACTGCGCGCGCAGGCGGTCGAGGTTGCCGGTGAGCTCCTTGAGGGAGCCGCGCAGGGTGAGCAGCTCGGCTTCCATGCGACTGCGGCTGATCATCACCTCGCCAGCCTGGTTGACCATGCGGTCGAGCAACTCCGGGCGCACCCGCACGGCCGCTCCGGCACGAACCGGTGCCATCAGTGGCGAAGCCGGCAGCGAGAGGCCTTCCAGCGCGGTGGCACGGACCGCCTCGGCACCCACCGCGACCGGCTCGGCGGCGGGCGCTGCATCTGCCAGCGGCGCCTCGTCGCTCAGCGGCTCGGCCTCGGGCGCGGTCTGCACCACGTTCTGCGTATCCGGGCTGGTGTGGCGCAACAGCTCAAACCGCGCCTCGATGGCGTCAAACGCGGCCTGCACCGGCTCCAGATCGGCGCTGCGCAGCAGGTCCGAACCCAGCCGCTCGACGCTGGTCTCCATGCGGTGGGCCATCTCCCCCAAGCGCAGCGCCCCAGCCAGCCGGGCACTGCCCTTGATGGTGTGCAGGTTGCGCAGCACCTCGGCGCGGGCACTGGCGTTTTCGGGCCGCGCCACCCACTGGCGCAGCGCACCGCCCAGGCGGGGCAGCAGCTCCTGCGCCTCTTCCACAAAGATCGGAAACAGGTCGACGTCGATCGTGTCAACGGCGTCGATGTCATCATCAATGTCCTGCACCGGTCCACGCGCTGCCGCATCGACCGGCTCGGGGGTCAGGAGCGGGATCGAGGGCAGGTCGAGGCCATTGATCTGCGGCAGCGAGAAGCCCGCCAGCGCATCGGGCAGCGCCAGCTCCTCTGCCGCAAGCCCAGCGCTCTCGGACACTGACAGCAGCTGGTCGTCGGGTTGCGACTCATCGACCGCTTCGGGCGACCAGACAGGCAACGGTTCGTGCACGACACGGTGCAGCGCCGCCAGCAGCTCGGCGCTGGGGTCCTTGAGGAATCCGGCGGCGAACTGGTGCAGCAGGCGGCGGATGTCCTCGGCGGCATCGACAAACAACGCCGCGATGTCGGGTGTGGACACCCAACCGGACGACTGGTGCAGGCGCACGGTGGCAATCGCATGCTCCAGCGCGCGGGAAATCTCCGACAGGGAATCGAACCCGACCGTGGCGGAACTGCCCGCCAGCGAGTGGGCGAGCGACTCGGCCTGGGCCGGCACGATTTCGTGCTGCTCCAGCGACCACTCCCCGAGCTCGGTGCTCAGGCGGCGCGACCACTCGTCGGCCTCGTTCAGGTACACGTTGTAGAGCTTGATGCCGATGCGCAGTGAACCGATCACCTTGGTCTGCTCGTCGGCCAGTTCGTCGTCGATTGCTGCCGTTGTCGGCTGGTCTGGCGTCGTGGGCTCGCTGGCGGCCTCGGATGGCCAGTCTGCATCCAGGGCAAACGCCACTTCCTCAACATCAATTTCGGCCGGTGGCGCCAGCTCGGGCAGCGAGGCATCGATCTGCTCGATGAACGCGGGTTCGATACCGCCATCGGCTCCGGGCGCTGCGGACACAGCGCCTGCGGGGTCTGCCTCGGCTTTTTCTGCTTCGGCCCCGGCACGCGCCGAAAACGCAGCCAGGGCGCCGAAGTCGATCTCTTCGAACATGACCGGCAGCAGCTGCGGATCGGTGGCGGCAGGGACTTCGCCGGACGCGATGAGCAGCGGGTCGCCGGCCAGGGAAAGCGCTTGGTCAACCTCGGGCCAGTCTTGCAGCGGAGCCACCGGCTCAAGCTCGGCCTCCTGGCTTACCGGCTGGGCCTCGAGCCCGGAAAAATCGGTGTGCTGTTGCGCGTCGTCTGGTGCAAACGCGTCGGCGCTGAAATCACGGAGACCAGAAAACTCGGTATCGAACCCCGGGGCGGATCGGGCCGCCTCGGCTGGCGCATCGTCCGCGTCCCCGGCCGGCTGCGCCTGGCGCTCGGGCAGCCCTTGCAGCGGCAGGTACTCCCCCTGATGCCGCCAGGTTTCGGCACTGGTGCGTATCGGCGCCGCCATTCTGGCTGGCGATGTCTTCCACCCAGTGCGCAAACGCCTGCAAGACATCCTGCGCGAGCGCCATCAAGCCGGGCTGGGCCGGGCGCTGCTCGGCGAGGGCGGCATTGATCGTCTGCTCCATGGCCCATGCGGCTTCACCGAATTCGGTCAGCCCGACCATGCGGGAGCTCCCCTTGAGCGTGTGGAAGGCTCGCCGCAGCGTGGTCAGGCTCTCCAGATCGCTCGGGTGCTCGCGCAGCGTCGCCACGCCGACCTGCCCGTTGTCCAGCACCTCGCGGGCTTCTTCCAGGAAAATGTCGAGCAGATCCCCTTCGTCGTCTTCATCGGCGAGCGGCGCTGGCCGCGAATCAGCCACCATGACCGACGGGGAAGCCTGTGACAGGTCGACCAACGCCTTGGCCCCCGCCAGCGCGTCGGTACCCGCCACAGCCTGGGCTGCGTCGCGCGCGGCCCGCGCCACACCGGTCTGCTCGGCCAGCTGAGCCTGGTCGGCGAGCTGATCCAGCTGCAGGCTGAGATTGGTCAGGTCCAGGCCCTGCTCCACCCCTTGCACCACCCGCTTCAGGCCGGCACTGATGTGCTCCGCGTCGTCGCGCCTGGGGGGCGGACCACCCAGGGACGATGCATGGCGCCCCATGAGCGGAAGCAGCTCACCCTTGTCTTCGTCGAACACAAACAGCTTTTTGGCCAGCGCCGGTTGGTAACTCAGCATATCGACCAGGAAACTGAGCGCGCTCAGGTTGTTACCCAGTTGCTGGAAAGTGCCGGCTTCGCGGGCCTGTGCCTCGTCGACCTCGGTGTCGAGAATTTCATCGATCGTGGTGCGCATGCGCGTCACGGCCTGCACCGCCTGATCCAGCCCGAGCACCGACAACACACCCCGCATCTGCGCCAGCTGCGAAACCGCCACATGCAGTCCCGATTTTTCCACCGGAGAGCGGAAAAACTGATCGAGTGATTTTTCGGCCTCGCCGAGCGCCACCTTCAGCTCACCGACCACACTGCCCATGGTCTGGCGGTCGCTGACGCGGCGGTAAAGCTGCTCCATCCAGGCGTCCAGCGGTTCGCCCGGGCGGCCAGCCAGCACCGCGTCCAGACGCTCGGCCAGCGCCTGGGTGCGCTGCGTCATCTCGGCGTCGTTGGGATCGAAGTCGTCGAACGCGGCCTCCAGGTAGAGGGTGGTGGTCGCCACCTCCATGGCCAGCTCGGGGCGTATGCCAGCCGCGTCACGGGTGCCTTGGTCAGCGGCTTTCACCAGTGCGCGCGCCAGCATCGTGCTCGCGGGATGCAGCTTCAGCAGTGAGTCGGCGATCAGTCCGATCTGGTCCTGCACCTGGCGTGCCCGGCTGTTGTCACCACCAGAAAACAGCGACCAAGCCTCCTTGGCGGCATGAATGCGCTTGCGCGCCTGCACCAGCAGCGCCGGATCGTAGCGACCCAGCGTGGCCTGGTGGTAGTCGACCACGGGCAGCGCCTCGAAACCAAAGGCTTCTCTCACAGCACTCAGACGGGGCGCCTTGCTGGTTGGAGCACCCTGGGCCTGGGCGCAAAAGAACAGCAGGTCGCGAAGCAGCGTTTCCGAAACCTGGGCCTTGCCCTGGGCAAAGGTGGCGAACTGCAGCAACACGCGCGAGGCGGCGCGTTTGACATACACATCCATCGGCAGCGCGCGCAGCGCCACCGCCTCGAAAAATCCCGCGGCTGCGCGCCAGAAGGTCTGAGGGCGGGTGTCCGCAGTACCCGCCGACAACCCGGCGCAGAGCTTGGCCAGCTGCTGAGCGGCAGCAGGGCTGTCGGTTTTGACCAGCAGCAGCACCAGGCGATCGAACAGCGAACGCATCGCCGGATTGCACTGCAAAGGCGTCACCCCGTCGGCCGCCGGCATGTCCACCCCGTGGTGCTCCACCGGCCACAGATCGGCCGGGTGCACCCGTTCGGCTGCAGCCAGCTCTTGCACCTCGCGGTACTGTGCAAACAGGGCCACCGGCGGCATGGGCTTGTTGTTGAGCACCGCCTCCAGGTACTCGATGAGGGCGAAGCCAGCACGCTCGACCACCTGACTGGCGGCGCTGGTGCAGGTTTCGGGCTTCTGCACAAAGCGCTGCACCGCGGCCTCCATGGCACGCAGCACCTGGGCGGGAGACACCAACCCGACCATCTCCAGCGCACCCACCGCCTGATGCAGTTGCTGGCGAGCCAGGCGCAGCGAGCCAGGGTCCACCGCCTCCAGGTCGTTGTTGCGCGACTGCTCGGTCTCGCGCACAAACCGCTTGACTGCCTTGTTGGCGGTGTCCAGCGACTTGCGCAACTCGTCAAACACCCAGGCCAGCGGGCCGAGATCGGCGAGCGGTGCATCCGTCGGCAGGCTTTCTGCAGCGTGGTCTGGCATGTTCATCGTCAATCCGTGGGCAGGCGGCGGGCGGGGCAGCGCGTCAGGCAATCTTGAATCGGGCAACCGACTGGCGCAGTTCTTCGGCCATGGCCGAGAGCTCACGCACCTGCTGGGCGGTGGAGCGTGTGCCCTCGCCCGTCTGTTCGGTCACCGCAAAAATGTGCTGGATGTTGCCGGCCACCTCGTTGGCCTGCTCGGCCTCGCGGGAGGTGGCCTGGGAAATCTGCTCGATCAGCTCGGCAAGGCGGCGCGACACGCGGTCGATTTCCGTCAGTGCGCCACCCGCGTTGTCCGACAGCTTGGCCCCCTCGACCACGCCCTGGGTGGAACGCTCCATGGCACCCACCGCATCTTGCGTGTCGGTCTGAATCGCCTTCACCAGCGCGGAAATCTGGCGGGTGGCGTCGGCCGAACGTTCGGCCAGCCGCTGCACTTCTTCGGCCACCACCGAGAAGCCGCGACCCGCTTCACCCGCCGACGCGGCCTGAATGGCAGCATTCAGCGCCAGCACGTTGGTCTGCTCGGTAATGTCCGAAATCAGTTCGGTGATTTCACCAATTTCCTGTGACGACTCGCCCAGGCGCTTGATGCGCTTGGAGGTTTCCTGAATCTGGTCGCGAATGGCGTTCATACCGCCAATCGCGTCCTGCACGGCCTGAAGGCCCGACTCGGCGGCCTGCAGAGAAACGCGGGCCACCGCGGCCGACTCCTGCGCCTGCCCAGACACCTGGTTGATGCGCTGCGCCATGTCCACCACCGACTGGCCGGTTTCGCGAATCTCTCGCAGTTGTTCGTTGGACGCGGCAAGCAGCTCGGTCGAGGTGCTCTCCACCGCCGAGGTGGTCTGGGCCACGCGGGTGGCCGTGGCCTGCACGTTGCCCACCAGCGAGCGCAGCTCTTCCACCGTGTAGTTCACCGAGTCGGCAATGGCGCCGGTGATGTCTTCGGTCACCGTGGCTTCCTGGGTCAGGTCGCCCTCGGCCACCGTCTGCAGTTCGTTCATGAGCCGCAAAATGGCGGCCTGGTTGGCGTCGTTGACCCGCTTGGCGTCTTGCTCCAGCGTCTCGGCGGCCAGCCGCTGGCTCTCGGCCGCCCGCTGGCGCTCGCGGCTGTCCTGCAGTCGCAGGAAACCCAGGCCCACACCGCTGACCAACGCCACTGCGGCCAGCGCCAACAGCACCAGCAACTGCAGCGCGCTGAGACCCGTCTTGCCAGACAGCTGCTCCTGCAGCTTCTGCAAACCCAGCCGCAGGGGCTCGCTGTCGGCAATGATGCTGGCCTGTACCCAGAATGGCGCCCGCTTCCGAGCGCGTCTGTTCGAACTGAACAAGCAGCGCCTCCAGGCGCTCGCGAACCTGCGGGTCGCGCGCCGCGGTCAAACGCAACTCCTCACTGCCCTGCAACAGGCCCTCGGCCAGTTCCTTGAAGGTGTTGAGGTCTTTGCCCAGCAAGAACACCGCTTCCGGGCTCACACCCTCCATGGTCAGGAACTCGTTGGCCGACTTGCCGATGCGCTGCGTCAGCATCACCAGCTGGCCAGCGGCAGAAATGTCGGCCGGTGGCGCGTTTTGCTGCAGCTTGAGAGACGACACGGTCTCGGCGATCTCCAGCAGATCGGATGACTGGCGGTTGATGCTGCGCAGCGCATTGCCCACCTGGGTCAGGATTTGCTGCTGACCCAGCACAGCAGCCGCGTTGGCCTCAGCCTGATCGACCTGGGGCATCAGCGGCGCCAGTGCGTCAGCCAAGCCACCCCCCACAGACGCAATGCCCAATTCGGCGTCGCCCTGCTGCAGGGCGCGCATGCTGCGAGCCAACACCTCGGAACTCTCCTTCACCTCGGGAAATGCCGAGGCGCTGCCAATCAGCGCCTGCGATACGCTCTTGGCCAGACGCTGCGACTGCATCAGCGCTTGACCGCTGGCCGCCACCTGCTGGCTGGCGGTGTCGGCCTGATTCAGCACATACACCGCCGAACCCAGCAACAGCAACAGGCTGGCACCGAGCACGGCAAGCAGGGTGCGCTGGTGCTGGTCGGCAGTTTTCCTGCCCAGCAGCGGCAGCGAGACCGTGCCACCGGCGCCCTGGCCAAGACCGTTCCGGCCCGATGTCGGGCGGCTGTCCCCGAACTCTTCGCCAACCGCTTGCGGGTCGGGGGCCAGACTGGCTGCGGCCAGATCGGCCAAGTCCTGCGTGGCCACGTCGTCGAGATCCACCGCGCCGGCGTTTTTCTTTTTGAGCAATCCCGTAAATCGGTCAAGGGTGGCCATGAAAGTACCTTCTAACTGGGGGACATCAAACAACGAAAGCCGGATACCCGGCAGACAGCTCAGCCATCACAGACTGAAGCTAGCGTGAGCAAATAAAACGCCAGCCAACGCCGGCGCTCGGCGCCGCGCACAGCCATCGCGCGAGCTCTGGCCACTGACAGGCACAGGCAGGCGCTGTTGGGCGTGATCAACAGGCATGGTCACAGGCCGGTCAGGCGGCGATGGCCATGAATTCGGGCTCGGCTGCCAGGGTCTGCAGATTGAGCTCCTGCCAGAACTGTCCCTGGGCGTCGATCAGCCGGTGTGCGAAGCAGGCGGGCGCGTCGGCAGACTGCTCGGCAATGGCGTTGAACATGGTGGGATTGCGCAGGCCCAGCAGGCGGTCGATCAACAGCACCGCATTGATACCCAGTGCTCCGTGCAGGCTCACCAGCCGGGATTCAGACGACAGCCGCTCGGCCACAGGCAACACCGGAGCCTGAGCAGGCTCCAACAAGCGCGCCAGGTCGATCACGCCCTGCAGGCCGCCGCGAAGACTGGCCACGCCGAGATACCAGGCTTTGGTATAGGGCACCGGCTGCACCGTTGACCAGGAAAAAATTTCGCCCGACTGCACCAGTGGCAGAAGGTAGCGCTGCCCGGCCGCCTCGACCGCGAGCCAGGAGGCGGTGGCGAGTTCGGAGCGGGCAGCGGTCAGGCGTCGGGCCAGTCGTTCCTGCAGTTCCTTGAGTGCCTGTCGGTTGGCCATGCTCTGTGGGTGCTTGCTCTTGGGGTCTGGTGCGCCGACGCGTCAGCCCAGCGCCCGGATCTTGGACAGCAGTTCTTCGGCGTTGACCGGCTTGGTCACATAGTCGCGCGCACCCTGACGCATGCCCCAGACCCGGTCGGTCTCCTGATTCTTGCTGGTGCACATGATGATGGGAATGTGTGAATACTGCGGATCGCGGGCGATGGCGCGGGTCAGCTGAAACCCATTCTGACCGGGCATCACAACGTCCATCAAAATCAGCTGGGGCTTTTCCTCGCCAAGCCGACGAAAGGCCTCCTCGGCATTCTCGGCGGTGCGCACGGTGTAGCCATTTTTCGTGAGCAAGTCAGACAAGACCATCAACTCGGTCTTGGAATCGTCCACCACCAGCACATGCTTGATCGACATCACAGGGCTCCTGTCAGGTTGGTGCCGAATTGCTGCACGGCTTGAAGCAATTGGTCTTTGGTGAAGGGCTTGGTGAGGTAGTCCTGCGAGCCGACCATGCGCCCGCGGGCTTTGTCAAAAACCCCATCCTTGGAAGACAGCATCACCACCGGAATGCTGGAAAACCGGGCGTTGCGCTTGATGATGGCGCAGGTCTGGTAGCCGTCCAGGCGCGGCATGAGGATGTCGCAGAACACCAGGTCGGGCTGGTAATCGTTGATCTTGGCCAGCGCATCGAAACCGTCGTCGGCCAGCAACACCTCGTGCCCACCCTGCTTGAGAAAAATCTCGGCACTGCGGCGAATGGTGTTGCTGTCGTCCACCACCAGAACTTTGAAGCTTGTGTTTGTGCTCACGATCGGTTGGCTCCAGTGAAGGGAATGGCTCAGCGTGTTCAGTAACCGGAACTGGGTGGCTTGCGGGCGACGTACCGTCGTGCGGGAAACGGATGTTCGGCGCCGACCAGCCCACTCAGATCTGCACCATCTCGAAGTCTTCTTTGCGAGCGCCGCATTCCGGGCAGGTCCAGTTCATCGGCACATCGGCCCAGGCTGTGCCCGGCGCCACGCCGTGCTCAGGATCGCCCGCTGCCTCGTCGTAAATCCAGCCGCAAATCAGGCACATCCAGGTCTTGGTTTCGCTCATGGTCTCGCAGGGACGTTGTCTTAGAATCGGGGCATTGTATCGAGCCATCCGGCATGAGCCCGCCCAGATGACCGCTGGTTTTCCCGACACGACAGACGCGCAGCTGGCTCTCTTATTCAGCGCCGGAACCCGGAATCAGAAGCCATGACCGACGCCCCGGATCGCCACCCGAAAGACCCAGCCGACAGCGACAACTCCCTTTCGCTGCCCTGCGTGATGGCATTCAACGCAAACGACCCGAGCGGTGCTGGCGGCCTGGCTGCCGACATCAGCGCGATGTCGAGCGCATCGGTGCACGTGCTGGCGGTGGTGACCGGCAGCTACGTGCGCGACACCTCCGACATCCACAGCCACATGGCGTTCGACGAAGAAGCTGTGGCAGACCAGGCGCGCTGTGTGCTTGAAGATGTGCCGGTGCAGGCATTCAAAGTCGGCTTTGTGGGCAGCCCGGAGAACCTGGCGGTGATCACTGAGATCACTTCGGACTACGCCGAGGTGCCGGTGATCACCTACATGCCCGACCTGTCCTGGTGGGACGAACTCGCCATCGACAGCTACCTGGACGCCTGCCGCGAGTTGTTGCTGCCGCAGACCACCGTGCTGGTGGGCAACCACAGCACCCTGAGCCGCTGGCTGCTGCCCGACTGGGACGGCGACAAGCCACCCGCGCCGCGCGATGTGGCGCGTGCCGCCGCAGCACACGGCGTGCCCTACACGCTGGTGACCGGCTTCAACGCGGCAGACCAGTATTTGGAAAGCCACCTGGCCTCGCCCGAAACGGTATTGGCCAGCGCGCGTTACGAGCGGTTCGAGGCCACGTTCAGCGGCGCTGGCGACACGCTCTCGGCCGCCCTGTGCGCGCTGATTGGCGGCGGCGCCGACCTGCAGTCTGCCTGCGCTGAGGCGCTGACCTACCTCGACCAGTGCCTCGACGCGGGCTTTCAACCCGGCATGGGCCACGCGGTGCCCGACCGCCTGTTCTGGGCCCACGATGAAGACGAGGCAGAGCTGTCCGGGCCAGGCGACACCACCGCCGACAGCGCGCTGGACCTGAGCGACTTCCCGCTCGACAAAACCAAGCATTGACTTCCGCTTTGTGGCTGCGCCCAAGACACCAGCCGCGCGGTCATTGAACAGGGTGACAGGGCCCGTCCAAAGCCCTGACGACCGCAACCTCTCCACCGTTGACACAGAAAACACACCATGACCGATCGCAACCAGCAACTCTTCGACCGCGCCAAAGCCCTGATTCCCGGTGGCGTGAATTCGCCGGTGCGGGCGTTCAAAGCGGTGGGCGGCACGCCGCGCTTCGTAACGCGCGCGCAGGGCGCCTATTTCTGGGATGCCAACGGCGAGAAGTACATCGACTACATCGGCTCCTGGGGGCCCATGATCCTTGGCCATGGCCACCCGGCGGTGCTCGACGCGGTGCAAAAGGCGGCCCTGGAAGGCTTCTCGTTTGGCGCGCCAACCGAGCGGGAAATTGAGCTGGCCGAAGAAATCATCAAGCTGGTGCCCAGTATCGACATGGTGCGGCTGGTGAGCTCGGGCACCGAAGCCGGCATGAGCGCAATCCGGCTGGCGCGCGGCGCCACAGGGCGCAAGAAGATCATCAAGTTCGAAGGCTGCTACCACGGCCATGCCGACGCCCTGCTGGTCAAGGCAGGTTCTGGTCTGGCCACCTTCGGTACCGCCACCAGCGCTGGCGTGCCGCCCGAGGTGGTGCAGCACACGCTGGTGCTTGAATTCAACAACATCGAGCAGATCGAGGCCGCGTTTGCCGAACACGGCGCCGAGGTGGCCTGCGTGATCATCGAGCCGATTGCCGGCAACATGAACTTCGTGCGGGCCAGCGTGCCCTTTGTCAAACGCATCCGCGAGCTTTGCGACGAACATGGCGCCCTGTTTGCGTTCGACGAGGTGATGACGGGTTTCCGGGTTGCGCTGGGCTGTGCGCAGAGCCTGTACGCCAAGGAGATCCCGGGTTTTGAGCCGGACATGACCATCATGGGCAAGGTGATTGGCGGCGGCATGCCGCTGGCCGCGTTCGGGGCCAAGCGCGCGGTGATGGAGCAGCTCGCACCGCTGGGCGGGGTTTACCAGGCCGGTACGCTGAGCGGCAACCCGGTAGCCACCGCTTGCGGCCTGGCAACCCTGAAGGAAATTCAGAAGCCGGGTTTCTTCGACGCCCTGTCGACCACCACCCGCGCACTGGTTGATGGGCTCAAGGGAGCCGCCGATGCCGAGGGCGTTCCGTTCAGCGTGGACAGCCAGGGCGGCATGTTCGGCTTTTTCCTGATGGACACGTTGCCGCAGAACTACGCCCGGGTCATGACCACCGACAACGCCACCTTCAACAAGCTGTTTCACGGCCTGCTGGATCGCGGCATCTACATTGCCCCAGCGCTTTACGAGGCGGGTTTTGTGAGCGCAGCCCACACCGCGCAGGACATTGCCACCACGGTGGCGGCAGCACGCGAAGTGTTCAAAACGCTTTGACAGCCGCTGCGCAACGGCTGCGAACTGCGCCTCCCAATCGGGTTTGAAGAGACCACTCAGCCGCGGCCACCGGCCGAGTGGCGGTGTCTCTACTTGGTACCGAAAATCCGGTCGCCCGCATCGCCCAGACCGGGCACGATGTAGCCGTGATCGTTCAGGCCACGGTCGATGGCCGGGGTGTAGATCGGCACATCGGGGTGGTGTTCGTGGAAGGTGCGAATGCCTTCAGGACAGGACACCAAACAGACAAAGCGGATGGATCGCGGTCCGGTGGCCTTCAGCCGCGTGACGGCCGCCACCGCCGAGTTGCCGGTGGCCAGCATCGGATCGAGGACGATCACATCCCGCTCCTGCATGTCCTGCGGCATCTTGAAGTAGTACTCCACCGCCTGGAGCGAGACCGGATCGCGATACAGGCCGATGTGGCCCACGCGCGCGGCCGGCAGCACCTGCAACATGCCATCAAGCAGGCCGTTGCCGGCGCGCAGGATGGAGGCCAGCACCACTTTTTTGCCGTCGATCATGCGCGAGGTCATTCGCTCCAGCGGCGTCTCGATCTCGACCTCCTGCATCGGCATGTCTCGGGTCAGCTCGTAGGCGAGCAGGATGCTGATTTCGTGCGCCAGCTCGCGAAAGCTTTTCGTGCTGGTGTCTTTGCGGCGCATCAGCGTGAGCTTGTGCTGCACCAGGGGGTGGTCGATGAGGTGGACGTCTCGGCTCATGGGATGGACTCGTTGGGAGAAAACGCAGCGCGCGGGCGCGGCGGGCGGTAAGCCTCTGAGTGTAGAAGAGGTGGATACCCCGTCAGAAGCCCGCGACTCAGGCGCTGTCGGCGAGGCGTTCGTTCGGCGCCGCGCTCACGGGCTCGGTTGGTATGGCATCGAGCAGCAGCCGCTGCGGGTGGGCATAGCAGAGGAAGCGCTTGTTGGTGGCGCGGCCAATGGCGCACAGGCCCACGCGCTGCGCCACCTCCAGCCCCATCTGCGTGATGCCGCTGCGCGAAATCACGATCGCCACACCCATCTGGGCGGACTTGATCACCATTTCGCTGGTGAGGCGGCCGGTGGTGTAAAAAACATGCTGCCCCAGCGACCGGGTATCGCCGCTCAGCGCCATCCAGCCCGCAATGGTGTCCACCGCGTTGTGCCGCCCCACGTCTTCCACAAACAGCTGCAACTCGGCATCGACAAACAGGGCGCAGGCGTGCACCGAACCGGCCGACTTGTAGGTGCTTTCCTTGAGCCGGATGGCGTTGACGATGCCGTAAAGCTGAGATTGGCGCAGCACCGCGTCCACCGGCAGCCGGATGCTGTCGATCTCGTCCATGAGACTACCGAACACGCTGCCCTGACCACAGCCTGTGGTGACCACCCGCCGGGCGGTGCGTTCCTCAATGCGATCGATGCCGTGACGCGTCTTCACCGACGCCGCGTTCACGTCCCAGTCGACCGTGATGGACTCGATCTCGTCCACCGAGGCCACCAGGCGCTGGTTGAGCAGATAGCCCAGCACCAGCCACTCGGGGTGGGCGCCCAGAGTCATCAAGGTGACCAGCTCGCGCTTGTCCACATACACGGTGAGATCGCGCTCGGCGGGAATGGACACGGCGGTGCTCTGTCCAAACTCGTTGACCGCCAACACCGTCTGCGTCAGGTGTGCGCTCGCTTGGGTCAGCGCGGGCAGGCGTTGGCCTGGCGACTCGATGGCGAGAAGAGCGGACATGGTATTCAGGGAGAGGGTGGAGGCTGTGTGACGCGAGCCAGTATGGCGCGTGCTGCAAAGAACCCGAGGGCGTCAAGGTTGAACCTTCAAGTACAACAGGGAAGAAAAAAGGCCCGAAGGCCATTTTTCTCCTGCAGGCGGCCAGGTGCCTGGCCGAAGCCTCAGGGCTTGGGTGCCGGCGTTGCTGCAGCGACCGGCGGCACGAACGGCCCGGGGTTGACGCAGGGCGGCGTGGCGACCGCGGGCTTGACCTCTTTGCCTGTGCTGGAAGCCGTCTTGAAATAGGCGCTGGCGGCCTTGTCCTGGTAGACGCAGAGCTGGTATGCAGCAACCAGGTTGCCATGGTCAGCCTTGGCCTTGGCTTCAGCTGCCTTGGCCTTGGCGGCATCGTCCAGCACCGGCGCGGGCAGCTTGGCATGGGCCGACAAAGCGACCAACACCAAAGACGCGATAAGCAAATGTTTCATGGAAATCTTCCTTGGCGTGAGTGAGTTCAGGCTTTGACTGGCGTTGCCGTGGCGCCATCGTGGCTCGGCGTGCGCTGCGCCGGAATCTTGCCCGCCTTGATGTCGTCATACCAGAGCTCATGGTGTTCCTTGGCCCAGGTCTCGTCCACGTAGCCGGTCTTCATCGCGCTGTAGGCGCCCTGCATGCCGACGGTGCCCATGTAGATGTGCCCCATGAACATCGCCATCATCAGCAAAGATGCGGTGGCGTGCACCATGTGCGCCACTTGCATGTTGCCGCGGGTGTAGTCAAACACCGGCGCCAGGTGGTTGAGGAACAGGCCCGAGCCCACCACCACCAAACCCAGTAGAAACACACCACCCCAAAACAGAACCTTCTCGCCTGCATTGAACCGGTGCGAGGGCACCTCGTGACCACCAAGCAAGCCACCACCCTTGAGCAGCCAGTTCAGATCGCCTTTCGTGGGCAGGTTGTCACGCACAAAGGTGGCGATCACCACCACCAGCGACACGGCGAACAGGGGACCCGAAAAGTTGTGTACGTTCTTCAGCGCATAGGCCAACCAGCCGAACAAGGTGCTGCCCATGATCGGCAGCAGAAAAAACTTGCCGAACGCCATCACGATGCCCGAGACCGCCAGCAAGACAAACGCAATGGCGTTCACCCAGTGTGCGGCCCGCTCCACATAGGTGAAACGCTCAATCACGCGGCCCGTTTCCTTGCCATGCAGGCGAATGGTGCCCTTGCCAAAGTAAAACATGGCGAGCGCCAGCAACACAATCGCCAGCACCGAGCCGCCGTAGGGAATGATCCAGTTGTTGCGGACCTGACGCCAAGCCTCTCCGGCGTTGGTCAGCCGCGAGCCGGGGTACTGCACGAACGGCTGGATCAGGTTGCCCGCCTCCAGCGCCGGAAGGCTGCTGTAGCCGGTCACGCCCTTGCCGACATCGCGCCACATCGGCGCATTGTTGCCCGGCTGAACCTGGCGCCGCTCGGCGTTGGTCTGGCTGGCGTAGTTTGGATCGGCATCGGCGCCGGGGGCGATCTCGAAAATGTTGGCACTGCGAACGCCGGCCACCGAGCCACTGGCAGCCGCAGCCTCGGGAAGCGCCGGCGCGGTCTGGGCGCTGGCCGGACCCACCGCGAGCAAACCCAGAGCAACCGCCAGCGGCGCCAGAGCGGCTCGGCACAGCCGGCGCATGCCGGGGATCAATGACCTGATCATGTTGCGCTCCTGGTCAATGGCTCATGCGGGTGTATTCGTTCTGACCATACTGGGCGCGGGCCTTGAGCTCCGTCTGCCAGCTGGTCCGGTCGCCGGCTTTCCAGCCAGGCACCGCGAACGGACTGTCGCCAACACCTTGGTACACCGGGCGATCCGCCTTGATGCCCGCGGCAGACGCCGTCTGCGGCGTCTCACCACAGGCAGACAACCCCAGCGCGCTCAGCAGCAACGCAGCGCAAGCGAGTGTTCGAGCGGTCTTCATGACTTTTCTCCTTTTGCGGTGCCGTAGGCCGTTCCCCAACCCCACACCTCGGCGCCCTTGCCCCGCTGCACCACGCGCCCCCGCAGAATGTCGGCCACCACATCGCCGTCGCCAGCCAGCAGCGCCTTGGTCGAGCACATCTCGGCGCAGGCCGGCAGCTTGCCCTCGGCCAGGCGGTTGCGTCCGTACTTTTCAAACTCGTCCTGGCTGCCGTGCTCCTCGGGGCCACCGGCGCAGAAGGTGCACTTGTCCATCTTGCCGCGCACCCCGAAGGTTCCGGCTGAAGGAAACTGCGGCGCGCCAAACGGGCAGGCATAGGAGCAGTAGCCGCAGCCGATGCACACGTCTTTGTCGTGCAACACCACGCCCTCTTCGGTGCGGTAGAAGCAGTTGACCGGACAGACCGCCATGCAAGGCGCGTCGCTGCAGTGCATGCACGCCACCGAGATCGACTTCTCGCCCGGCATGCCGTCGTTCAGCGTGACCACGCGGCGGCGGTTCACGCCCCACGGTACTTCGTTCTCGTTTTTGCAGGCGGTGACGCAGCCGTTGCACTCGATGCAGCGCTCGGCGTCACAAATAAACTTCATTCTTGCCATGGTGTCTCCTTAACGGTAGTTTTCCCGCCGGGCCGCCCCAAGGGAAAACGCGCCCCCTCGGGGGGCAGCGAATTACACGCAGTGAAAAGCGTGGGGGTCATGCTCGTTCAACGTTGCAGACGGTCGACTTGGTCTCTTGCATCATGGTCACGATGTCGTAGCCGTAGGTGGTGGCGGTGTTGACCGCCTCACCTCGGACCACCGGCATCGCGCCGTCGGGGTAGTACGGCTTCATGTCAGTGCCCTGCCAGTGGCCGGAGAAGTGGAATGGCAGGAACACCGTGTCCTCGTCCACACGAGGTGTCACCAGCGCCTGCACATTGATGCGCGCGCCAGTGGGCGTGGTCACCCACACCCGCTCGCCATTGCGGATACCGCGCGAGGATGCGGTGGCGGGATTCAGCTCGACGAACATCTCCTGTTGCAGCTCGGCCAGCCAGGGGTTGGAGCGCGTTTCTTCGCCACCGCCCTCGTACTCGACCAAGCGGCCGGAGGTCATGATCAGCGGGTATTTCTCGTGCACCTTGTCGTCGATGTTTTTCTGCTGCAGCGACTTGTACAAGATGGGCAGACGCCAACGGGTTTTCTGGTCGTCGTGGCTGGGGTACTTGGCCACCATGTCGGGGCGAATGCCGTAAATGGCCTCGCGGTGCTGCGGGATCGCGTCGGGGAAGTTCCAGACCACGGCACGCGCCTTCGCGTTGCCAAACGGATGACAACCGTGCGCCATGGTGACGCGCTGGATACCACCAGACAGATCGGTCTTCCAGTTCTTGCCTTCTGCGGCGGCCTGCTCGGCGGGTGTGAGGTCGCCCCACCAGCCCAGCTTTTTCAGCAGCACATGGTCGAACTCGGGGTAGCCGGTGGTGATTTCCGATCCCACCGAGTGCGAGCCGTCTTCGGCCAGCAGGCTGACGCCTTCGCGCTCCACGCCGAAGTTCGCGCGGAAGTTGCCGCCGCCGTCCATGACATGTTTGGAGGTGTCGTAAAGGTTGGGCGAGCCTGGGTGCTTGATGGCGGCGGTGCCGAAGCAGGGCCAGGGCAGGCCGAAGTAGTCACCGCTCATGTCGTAGCCGGTTTCCTTGTCCACCACCGTGCCCTTGCACTTGAGCGTCTTCACGTCGAAAGCGCCCATGTTGCGCATGTGGGCCTTCAGGCGCTCCGGGCTCTGGCCGGTGTAGCCAATGGTCCAGACCGAGGCGTTGATTTCGCGCAGGATGTCTTCCACCACGGGCTCGTCCATGCCCTTGACCTTCTGCATCTTGTAGTTCTTGGACAGCTCGGCAGCGAAGCCCAGCTTTTCGGCGAACTGATGCATGATCATGTGGTCGCTGCGGCTCTCCCACAGCGGCTCGATCACCTTTTCACGCCACTGCAGCGAGCGATTGGACGCGGTGCAAGAGCCACTGGTTTCAAACTGCGTCGCCGCCGGCAGCAGGTACACCGCGCGGTTGGGATTCTGGTCTTCCGGCTTGCCGGGCATGGCGGCCATGGACGCGGTGGCCGACGGATAGGGGTCCACCACCACCAGCAGGTCCAGCTTGTCCATGGCCCGCTTCATTTCCAGGCCGCGGGTCTGCGAGTTGGGCGCGTGCCCCCAGAAGAACACGCCGCGCAGGTTGGCGTCCTGGTCGATCAGCTCGTTGTTCTCCAGCACACCGTCGATCCAGCGCGACACCGTGATGCCGGGCTTCTCCATGTTGCCGCCGGTGTACTTGGACTTGATCCACTCGTAGTCCACACCCCAGACCTTGGCAAAGTGCTTCCACGAACCGGCGGCCAGGCCGTAGTAGCCAGGCAGCGAATCGGGGTTGGGACCCACGTCGGTGGCGCCTTGCACGTTGTCGTGGCCGCGGAAAATGTTGGTGCCACCACCGCTCTTGCCGATGTTGCCCAGCGCCAGCTGCAGGATGCACGAGGCGCGCACGATGGCGTTGCCGATGGTGTGCTGCGTCTGGCCCATGCACCAGACAACGGTGGCGGGCTTGGCCTCAGCCATCATCTTGGCCACTTTGAACACCTGAGCTTCGGGCACGCCGCAGGCCTCTTCGACCGCAGCAGGCGTCCACTTGGCCAGTACCTCATCGCGCACCTTGTCCATGCCGTACACACGGTCGCTGAGGTACTGCTTGTCTTCCCAGCCGTTTTTGAAGATGTGATACAGCATCCCGAACAGGAACGGAATGTCGGTGCCGGAGCGAATGCGCACGTACTCGTCGGCCTTGGCGGCCGTGCGGGTGAAACGCGGATCGACCACGATCATCTTGCAGCCGAGTTCCTTGGCGTGCAGCATGTGCAGCATGGATACCGGGTGAGCCTCGGCAGCATTGGAGCCGATGTACAACGCGCACTTGCTGTTCTGCATGTCGTTGTACGAATTGGTCATGGCGCCATAACCCCAGGTGTTGGCCACGCCGGCCACCGTGGTGGAGTGGCAAATGCGCGCCTGGTGGTCGCAGTTGTTGGTGCCCCAGAAACTCACAAACTTGCGCAGCAGGTACGCCTGCTCGTTGTTGTGTTTGGAGGAACCGACGAAGTACACCGAATCGGGGCCGCTGGCCTCTTTCAGCTCGTTCATCTTGGCGGTGATTTCGGTCAGCGCGGTGTCCCAGCTGATGCGCTGGTACTTCCCGTTGACCAGCTTCATGGGGTAGCGCAGACGGTATTCGCCGTGGCCGTGCTCGCGCAGCGCGGCGCCTTTGGCGCAATGCGCGCCGAGGTTGATGGGCGAGTCGAACACCGGCTCTTGGCGCACCCAGACACCGTTTTCCACAATCGCATCGGTCGCGCAGCCCACCGAGCAGTGCGAACACACCGTGCGCTTCACCTCAATCTTGCCGGTGCCGTTGCCAGTCCCAGCGCCCGCGGCCTTGGCCTTTTTCACCAGTGTGAGCTGGGTGGCGGCCAGGCCCACGCCCAGACCCAGACCCGAGCGGCGCAAAAAGCCACGGCGATCCATGGTGGGCAGGGCGGCGGACAGACCACGCTGCAGGCTGTGAACGAAGGTGGAATGGGCACGTGCGCTTTGGGCGCCAGCACCAGGGGTTTTTTTGGTCAGCAACATGGGGCTCTCCTGCCAGCTCAGATCAGGGTGGTTTTGTAGTACTGCTTGACGTGGTCAGACAGGCTGTACCCGCCGCCCCGCTCCGGCTTGGGACGGGGCGCGGCACTCACCGCCGCTTCGGTTTTCACGCTGGGCATCACCGTCGCGGCGGCGGCCAATGCACCCACGGTGCTGGCGCCGGCAAACAGGGTGCGGCGGCTCAGGCCGGTGCGGCCCTCGGAAGTGTCGGAAGGGGGCTTGCGCATGCGTGTCTCCTGGTTGAACGAACACCCCTCGCGTGCCAAGTACCGGCGCGTGTGGGGTTTTTGCATAAGACAAATCTAGCCGGCTCACCGGCTCAGCGCAAGCCGCGGCTTACCCCTATGGCTGGCGTTCACAGCCGGAGCACCCTGACTGCCCAAGTTGGCTCCGGCGCCAGCTACCGAAACCCATGGTCTAAAGCGAGAAGCATGCCAGAGGCAAAGAAGATGAGAACAGCGTGTCCGTGCGGCTGGCGCAAAAACCATCCAGGCGCCTGAATGCCCTGCGCAGCTTGGCCCACACCTCGAAAACTCCCAAGTGCAGACGCGGGCGCGCCACCGGGCACGGTTGGATTGTTCAATCTGTCTGGCCTCAAGCCCCCCCAAGCGCAAGTGCGACAAGTTGTCGCACGCCTGACGATTTTTCGTCCGCGTGACGTGCGGCCTGACGTGTCGGAATACCGGCAATACCCAACTTGTTTCGTAGGCTTCATCCGTAGAATGCCGCTCGGTGCAGACCCACTTTCCCCCCTCTTCCCCAGAAAAAAACCTGGAAGGCTGGCCCGACTGGTCGATCCTGATCGTGGACGACGAGCAAGGCATGCTCAATTTTCTGGTGAAGACACTGGCACCGCGCTGCCAGCTGGTGATGAGCGCGGCCAGCGCGGAAGCCGGCGCGCAGTGGTTGCGAACCGACCATGTGGATCTGATCATTCTGGACATTTCCCTGCCCGGCAAAAACGGCGTGACCTGGCTCAAAGAACTGCGCGAGCAGGGTTTCAGCGGCGAGGTGATCCTGATCACCGCGTTTGCCGATCTGGACACCGCCATCGAGGCGCTGCGTGCCGGCGCTTCCGACTTCATCTTGAAGCCGTTTCGGGTACCGCAGATTTTGAATGCCATCAAGCAGTGCTACGAGCGGTCGCGCCTGCGGCGTGAAAACTTCGTGTTGCGCCGCGCGGTGGCAAGCCCAGCGGGGCCTGGTGTGTCGCTGGTGGGAACGTCTGGGGTCATGCAGCGGCTGCGCGAGTCGATCGGGCGGGTGGCGCAGGTGAACAGCACCGTGTTGCTGCAGGGCGAGTCGGGCACGGGCAAGGAACTGGTGGCGCGCGAGCTGCACGCCCAGAGCCCGCGCACCACCGGTCCATTTGTGCCGGTGAACTGCGCCGCGATGTCGCCCGAGCTGATTGAGAGCGAGCTGTTCGGGCACGCCAAAGGCGCCTTCACCGGCGCCACGCGGGCGCGCGATGGCCTGTTTCACTACGCACAAGGCGGCACGCTGTTTCTCGACGAAATCGCCGAGCTGCCGCTGCCGATCCAGGCCACCCTGCTGCGGGCCATTGAAGACCTGAAGATTCGCCCGGTGGGCAGCGAGCAGCTGATGCCGGTGAACCTGCGCATCATGGCCGCCACCAACCGGCGACTGGCCGACGAGGTGGCCGCTGGCCGCTTCCGCAAAGACCTCTACTTTCGTCTGCAGGTGGTGGACATGAGCCTGCCACCACTGCGCGAACACAAGGAAGACATCGCCGGACTGGTGGCGTACTTCATGGCGCAGCTGGCGCCCTCGCTGGGGGTCGAGCCGCTGCGCATCAGCCCGCAGGAAATGGACTACCTGCAGCAGTACGACTGGCCGGGCAATGTGCGCGAGCTGCGCAACCTGATCGAGCGCTCGCTGATTCTGGGAGCCATCAACGTGTCGGCGCTCTATCCGGGCACAGCGGCCCAGGCCGGCAACCGGCCGCCCACCGATCTGCACGCCCTGGAGAAGCAACACATTCTGTCGGTGCTGGATTCGGTGCAAGGCGACAAAACGCAGGCGGCGACGCTGCTGGGCGTTTCGCGCCGCACGCTGGAGCGCCGTGTGGCCGAGTGGGCGGGTTCGTGAAAACCGCTCTGATGTCTCCCGCGGCCTGGCTCGCGGCATGACCCAACTCACCCCCCGCTGGCTGGCCACCTCGGTGCGCAACAAGCTGCTCGCCATGGCGCTGCTGCCACTGCTGGTGGCCTTTCCGCTGCTGGTGCTGGTGCTGGCACTGTGGGGCCAGGTGGCTTACGACCGGCTGCTCATCACCAAGGTGCGCAGCGATCTGGCTGTGGCCCGCGGCTACTTCGACCAGGTGTTGATTGAAGTGGGCGCCGGGACGCGGGGCGTGGCCCAGTCCCATGCGCTGTTTGCCGCCCTGCAGCCGCTCACAGCACGGGCCGGCGATGGTCTGCCGGCGCAGCTGGCCGGCGCACGC
>JAIFNE010000140.1 GCA_020047875.1 Hydrogenophaga sp. | reverse complement strand
ATGCTGGACGCGTGGGGCGATCACCCGGCAGTGGCCGCCGCGCTGCAGGAAGCTTCAGACGCGCTGGGCGAAGACCTTGGCCGACTGATTCACGAAGGGCCCAAGGAAGCTCTGGCGCTCACCACCAACACGCAGCCGGTGATGCTGGTGGCGGGTGTCGCGGCCTGGCGCGTGTGGCTGGCCGAGGGCGGTGCCAAGCCAGCGGTGTTGGCCGGGCACTCGCTGGGTGAGTATTCCGCGCTGGTGGCGGCCGGGGTGCTGACCCTGGCGCAGGCCGCGCCGCTGGTGCGTTTTCGCGCTGCGGCCATGCAGGACGCGGTGCCGGTCGGCGCCGGCGCCATGGCCGCGATTCTGGGCATGGATGCCGAGCGCGTGGTGGCTGGCTGCGCCGAGGCGCAGGCCACCTTTGGCCCCGGCAGTGCCGAGGTGGTGGAGGCGGTGAATTTCAACGACCCGGCGCAAACCGTGATCGCTGGCAGCAAGGCCGCGGTGGAGAAGGCCTGCGAGTTGCTGAAGGCCCAGGGTGCCAAGCGTGCCTTGCCGCTGCCGGTGTCGGCGCCGTTCCACTCCAGCCTGATGAAGCCGGCAGCCGAAAAGCTCAAGGAACAGCTGGCCACCACCGCCTTCGCCGCCCCGCAAATTCCGGTGGTGAACAACATCGATGTGGCGGTACAGACCGATCCGGACCAGATTCGCGACGCGCTGTACCGCCAGGCCTTTGGCCCGGTGCGCTGGGTGTCCTGTGTGCAGGCGATTCAGGCGCGCGGCGTGTCCACGCTGGTTGAGTGTGGGCCGGGCAAGGTGCTGGCTGGCCTGGCCAAGCGCATCGACGCCGGGCTCACCGGCCTTCCGCTCTTCGACCCGGTCACGCTGGCCGAGGTCAAAACCCAGTTGGGCTGAGCCCGGAGATTTTCATGTCTGAGACAAAATTTGCTGGCCAGGTGGCCCTGGTCACCGGCGCTTCGCGCGGTATCGGCGCCGCCATTGCCCACGAGCTGGCCGCCCGCGGCCTGATCGTGATCGGTACCGCCACCAGCGACGAGGGCGCCGCCCGCATCACCCAGACCCTGCGCGCGGTGGCGGGTGCGGAGCAGGCTTGCCGCGGGGTGCGGCTGAATGTGAATGAAGCGGCAGCGGGCGACGGGTTGATTGACGAGATCATCCAGGCTCACGGCGGCCTGCAGGTGCTGGTGAACAACGCCGGCATCACGCGCGACATGCTGGCCATGCGCCTGAAAGACGACGACTGGGACGCGGTGCTCGACACCAACCTCAAGGCCGTTTTCCGCATGAGCCGCGCGGTGATCCGCCCCATGATGAAGCAGCGCTATGGCCGCATCATCAGCATCACCAGCGTGGTGGGTTCGTCCGGCAACCCGGGGCAGGCGAATTACGCAGCGGCCAAGGCCGGTGTGGCGGGCATGACGCGCGCCCTGGCTCGTGAGCTGGGCAGCCGCAACATCACGGTCAACTGTGTGGCACCTGGTTTCATCGAAACCGACATGACCGCCTCGCTGCCCGAAGAGCAGCAGAAGGCGCTGCTCGGGCAGATTCCGCTGGGACACCTGGGCAAACCGGCCGACATCGCCCACGCGGTCGCCTACCTTGCCAGTCCGCAAGCGTCGTACGTGACCGGCCAGGAACTGCACGTCAACGGCGGCATGTTCATGGCCTGACCAACTTGGCTTTTTGAATCCCGCTGAGAAAGCCGCCCGGCGGGCGGTGCCAGGGCAACACCTTGGCACAGCTAAAATGACGGCCTGTATTCCAACCACCCTCAGAGGGACTTATGAGCGATATCGAAGCACGTGTAAAGAAAATCATTGCCGAGCAACTTGGCGTGGAAGAGGGCCAGGTGACCAATGAAAAGGCCTTTGTGGCCGACCTCGGCGCTGACTCGCTGGACACGGTCGAGCTGGTGATGGCACTGGAAGACGAATTCGGTATCGAGATCCCGGATGAGGACGCCGAGAAAATCACCACGGTGCAAAACGCCGTCGATTACGCGACCACGCACCAGAAGGCCTGACCAGGCCCATGCTTCGCCACGAAACCCTGCGGCCGGTGCAACCTGCGCCCCTGGGGTTTTGCCTGACATGCAGCGCCAAGTTGCCCCGCCTTTGTGGCGGCGGATAGGGGTTATTGATGAGTCGTCGTCGTGTAGTGGTGACCGGTCTGGGCTGCGTGAGCCCAGTGGGCAATACGGTGAACGAGGCCTGGAACAATCTTCTGGCCGGGCGTTCGGGGATTGACCGCATCACCAAATTTGATCCCTCAGCGTTCTCTTGCCAGATCGCGGGTGAGGTCAAGAATCTGAACCTGGAGTCGTACATCAGCGCCAAGGAAGCGCGCGCTATGGACACCTTCATCCATTACGGCATTGCAGCGGCCCACCAGGCGGTGACCGATGCCGGCTTGCCGGTGGGCGACGACCTGGGGGAAGAGGCTTCGCACCGCGTGGCCTGCATCATCGGTTCGGGCATTGGTGGCTTGCCGCTGATCGAAGCCACCCACGCCGAGTACGTGGCGCGTGGACCGCGCCGCATCTCGCCATTTTTCGTGCCGGCTTCGATCATCAACATGATTGCTGGCCATGTTTCGATGCGCTACGGCTTCAAGGGCCCGAACCTGGCGGTGGTGACGGCCTGCACCACTGGCCTGCATTGCATAGGCGAGGCGGCGCGCAAGATCGAATACGGCGATGCCGACGTGGTGATTGCCGGCGGCGCCGAGGCCACCGTGTCGCCGCTGGGCGTTGGTGGGTTTGCTTCCATGCGCGCACTGTCCACCCGCAACGACGATCCCGCCACCGCCTCGCGGCCTTGGGACAAAGACCGCGATGGTTTCGTGCTGGGTGAAGGCGCCGGTGTGATGGTGCTCGAGTCTTACGAGCACGCCAGCGCCCGCGGCGCCCGGATTTACGCCGAGCTGGCGGGCTACGGCATGAGCGCGGACGCGGGTCACATGACCGCACCCAGCATGGACGGCCCGCGCCGCGCCATGCTGAACGCCCTGCGCAACGCCGGCCTGAACGCCGACGCGGTGCATTACCTCAACGCACACGGCACCTCGACCCCGCTGGGCGACGTGAATGAAACCCATGCCATCAAGGCAGCGCTCGGCGAGCACGCGCACAAGGTGGTGGTGAACTCCACCAAGTCGATGACCGGGCACCTGCTCGGCGGCGCGGGCGGGATCGAGAGCGTGTTCACCGTGCTGGCGGTGCACCACCAGAAGAGCCCGCCCACCATCAACATCTTCAATCAGGATCCTGAGTGTGATCTTGATTACTGCGCCAACGTGGCGCGTGACATGAAGATCGATGTGGCGCTGAAGAACAACTTCGGTTTTGGTGGCACCAACGGTTCCTTGCTGTTCCGGCGTGTCTGAGCCAGCGCACG
Source organism: Hydrogenophaga sp. (assembly GCA_020047875.1). Lineage (GTDB taxonomy): Bacteria > Pseudomonadota > Gammaproteobacteria > Burkholderiales > Burkholderiaceae_C > Hydrogenophaga. The sequence goes on along the minus strand of JAIFNE010000140.1, from coordinate 2,835 downwards.
GGTGCCCACACCAATAGCCCGCCATGCGCAACGCCCCGTCGGTGACATACCCGGTGGGGCGTTGTGCTTTTCACGCGCAGTGTCTCCTCGTGCTGGCTGCACTCGTGGCCATGTCGTTGTGGGCCTGGCGCGGCTCTGGTGTGGACGGGCGCTTGTGGCTGGCCATGCTGGCGGGCGCGCTGGTCTGGCTGGCCTGGGCTCTGCATGCCTGGTGGAATATGCCCGTTGGCCAGCTTCGCTGGGATGCCCAGGCCACCGGCGTTCAGGGCTTGGAGACGGGCGCGTGGTTCTGGATCGATGGGGTGTCGATGGCGCCGCAGCCGGTGGCCGGGCTGGCGTCTTCGCTCGATCTGCAAGGGCTGATGTTGCTGCGGCTGCGCGCGGCGCCGTCGGTACCGCGTTGGGTCTGGGTGCAGCGGGCCCGCGATCCGGCGCGCTGGCTCGACTTGCGGCGAGCGCTGCAGCGGGCCTGCGCCTGACCTGGGTCCGGAGCCGGGCTGTGTCCTGCGTTATATTCCCGCGCGCATGACACCCGAAGAAGACCACATCGCTCCGCCGCCGCCCGACAGTGACGTGATGCTCGTGCAGCGCACGCTGGCAGGGGAGCAAAAGGCGTTTGAGTTGCTGGTCATCAAGTACCAGCGGCGCGTGGAGCGGCTGATCGGCCGCATGGTGCGCGACGTCGATCTGGTGCCCGACATCGCCCAGGAAACGTTCATTCGGGCCTACCGCGCGCTGGGTCAGTTTCGGGGGGATGCGCAGTTCTATACCTGGCTGTACCGGATCGCGGTCAACACCGCCAAGAAGCAACTGCTGGAACTCAAGCGCGATCCGCTCGGGCGACGACGATGAAACTTCCGCGTGGGAACGCGAACTAAGTTCGGGCGCTTCAGACGAGGCAACGCCCGACGCGCTGTTGGCCAGCAAAGAGATTGCCCAGGCGGTGATGGCCGCCATGGACGATCTTCCCGAAGAGTTGCGCATGGCGATCACGCTGCGGGAAATTGAAGGGTTGAGTTACGAAGAGGTGGCGCAGGCGCTGGAGTGCCCGATCGGCACGGTGCGTTCGCGGATTTTTCGCGCCCGCGAGGCGATCTCCAACCGCATCAAGCCGATGCTGGATCGTCAATCGGGCAAGCGGTGGTGAGTGCCAGGCACAACAGCCAGCATCACCCAGCCGCACCATCGCCAGGGGACGCTTCGGACACGTTGGAACAGGGGCCGGCAGGCCGTGCAGTGAGTCAGGAACAGGACATGAACGCAGAACACATTTCCCGGGCGAAGCCGCTCCCTGAGTTGGCGCAGTCGCCCCAGGCCACACGCGAAGACCTGCTGGTCTGCGCCCTGTTCGATGATGAGTTGAGCGAAGCGGAACTCGAGGTGGCCGAGCGTGGTCGCGCGTATCAGCTGATTGGCGAATCGTTGCGCGGGCAGTTGCCCTCGGCAATCGATGCGCCATCGGCCTTCCTGACGGGCCTGCAGGCCCGATTGTGCGAGGAAGCGCCGGCGCCCTGGGCCGCTGCTGCACCCGTGGCGCTTGCCACCGCCCCGGCGGCGCTGACGGTGCGCGCACCGGCAGCCAACGACTCGGTGTTTCGCTGGAAGCTGGTGGCCGGACTGGCCTCGCTGGCAGCCGTGATGGCGGTGAGCTGGACCCTGCTGGGCGCCGGGCCTGGTGGCTCGGGCGTTGGCGCCGCGTCGCCCCAGCTGGCGCTGTCTCAGCCGGCGCCAGCCACCTCGGCGGCGGTGGCAGCGGCCGCGCCGGTGGTGGTCAACACCAGCCAGGGCGTGTTGATCCGAGACGCCGGCCTCGAAGCCCTGATGGCCGAGCATCGCCAGCATGGCGGCGTGTCGGCACTGCAGATGCCAGCGGGCTTCCTGCGCAACGCCACCTACGATCCCGACGCCCGTTGAAAACCATGACAGCCTTTCGGAGCCAGCCAACCTTTCGTTCGGCTCGCCTTGGCCCCACGCCACTGGCTGAGACCTTGCCCAGACGCCTGCCCCGCTGGGTCGGCGCGTGCTTGCTGGCGGTGTGCGCCAGCCTGCCCACGCTGGGGCTGGCGCAGAGCGCAGCGGGCGAGAAGCCAGCATCGCGCAGCCTGACCGATTGGCTTTCGCGCATGCACGAAGCGTCGCACCAGCGGGCTTACCAGGGCACGCTGGTGGTGACGGCCGGGACCCATATGTCGGCCTCCCGCATCTGGCACGTGTGTGATGGCGTGCAGCAGATGGAGCGCGTGGAAACGCTCACCGGCGCGCCGCGCACGACCATTCGCCGCAACAGCGACGTGATCACGTTTGCCCCGGACTCCAAAACCGCCTGGGTCGAAAAGCGCGAATCGCTGGGCCTGTTCCCGGCGTTCTTGCGCACGCCGAGCAATGCCATTCCCGAGCACTACGACGTGCGTGAGACCGGCACAGATCGTGTGGCTGGTCACCTGACCGATCGTCTGGAGATCGTGCCGCGCGACGCGCTGCGCTTCGGCTACCGCATCTGGGCCGAGCAGAAAACAGGCCTCGTGGTGAAGATGCAAACCCTGGGTGAACAGGGTTCGGTGTTGGAGCAGATGGCGTTTTCGGAACTGCAGCTGAATGCGCCGGTGCGGATGGAATCGCTCAAGCGTCAGATGACTGACACACGCGGCTACGAGGTTCAAAAGCCCGCGATGAAGAAAACCACCGCTGAGGCCGAGGGCTGGCGCCTGAAGGAAGCGGTTCCCGGGTTTGCGTCCATGAGTTGCCATACCCGCGGCTCGCCGGGCGGGCTGGAGCCGGCGTCCATGCAGTGGGTGTTTTCGGATGGCCTGGCTTCGGTGTCGCTGTTTGTAGAGA
>JAIFNE010000121.1 GCA_020047875.1 Hydrogenophaga sp. | reverse complement strand
CCACCGTGAGCACGCTGCTGGCGCTGGTCATGGTGCCGCTGCTGCTGGAGTTCTATTCCTCGCTCGCGGGCCTCTCCAGCGAATTCAAGATACCCGCGTCCAACGTGGCGCAGGTGCTGATGGTGCTGCTGGTGCCGACCGTGCTGGGCATGGTGTTGCGCAAGCTCAACCCCAACATCGGCGCCACCATCGAGCTGCTGGGCGGGTTCATGGGTGTGGTGGTGATCGTGTTCCTGGTTGCCACCTGGGTGCCGCGCAACCATCAGCTGCTGGCGCAGACGCCCATGTCGGTGTACTTCGCGGCCATCGGGCTGGGCCTGATCGGCATGGCGCTGGGTTATGCCCTGGCGCGCCTGCTGCGCCAGGACAACAACCGCAGCCGCACGATCGCGCTGGAGACCGGCATTCAGAACGGCCCCATGGCGGTGCTGATCGTCACGCTCAGCATCGGGCCAGCGATCCAGCAAGACGCGCTGCTGATCCCGGTGTTGTACTCGCTGTTCATCGTGCTCACCAGCAGCGTGGTCACGGTCTTTTTCCGCGACCGCATGAAGTCCGGCGAACTGGTGGCTGGCTGAAAGGCTCAGGCGCTGCCGGCGAAGAGCAGTAGGGGAAGCAGGGCGCACGCGCACCCAACATGCGCCGAACACCACATTAGAAGCGGGCGCGGAAGGCAGAGGAGGCAAGCAATGTGGCGGTGGGCGTCAATTCTTCGTAGTCCGGCAGGGCATCGGTAATGCGCTGACCGCGGTCGATAACGATACGGTCGGCCTGCGGTCGGCACATCAGCTCATTGAGCGTGCGGGCGCCGAACAAGATAAAGCGCGCCGTCGAGCCCTCGTCGATCCACCCGATATCGGGCTGCTCGACGATGGCCGACGGGATCGGCCCGGCCATGGCCACTGCCTGCGCGATCGGGTTGTCGAGTTGGAAGACGCGCACCGATTGCTTCACCGTATCGACCATGTCGTGGTCACCAAAAGGGAACCACGCGTCGCGGCAGTTGTCGCCGCCAATTGCCACCGGAACACCCGCGGCCATCAACTCGTGCGCCACTGTCACGCCTCGCCAGCGCGGGGTGCGGCCGACGTGGCGGTCCTGCAAGTACATCATCGGCGTTGGCAGGGTCACGAACGCCAGTTTGGCCTGCAGGCACAGGTCGATCGTGCGTTCAATGACCGAGGCGGGTTGCAGCGCCAGGTTGACACAGTGGTCAACGACGACCCGACCGTCAAACCCGGTACGCAGCACCGCCCGTGCGACATCGGGAAGTGTGAAGGCGTCAACATCGTCGGACTGGTCGACGTGCAGGTCCACATCAAGGCCGCGGTCTCCGGCCGCGCTGAAGAATCTGTCGAGCAGGCCGTCCAGGTCGGCCCGGTCCGGGCCATGCTGTGCAATTCCGTCGGTCCACCCACCCAGAATGCCCTTGGCGGCGGCCACCCTGTCGGCCAATTCAACACCGGAATGATCGAGAAATGCCGTGAGCGGCGTGATACCTACCGCTTGCAAAGCCATCTTGCCTGCCCAGGCGGTGCGCAACTCGGAGAAAGCCTCCCAGCTCATGGGCGTGGTGCGTGGATCGACCGAATCGATGTGGGTGCGGATCACTGATACCCCGTGCACGTACGCGCAGCGAATGCCGAACTCCATGCGTTGGCGCACGTCCTGCAAGGTCCAGCGGCTTTGGTCGGCCGCGGTCAGGGTGATGCCGCCAGAAAGGCTGCCGTCAGGCGCAACCCGTGGCACCACCTGGCCCTTGTCGAGATGGGCGTGCATGTCGATGAGCGTCGCCCACACCTGACGACCCTGCAGGTCAATCTCGGTTTGCACGCCATCTCCCGGCTTTGAGCCAGCCAGCCGCACGCCTGCGATCTTCTCGCCTTCTACGTGGATGTCGAGCAGAACCGAGCCTTCGGGGTCGACCTGCTGGCCAACCAGCGGCTGGCGTAAAAAACAGCCCGGAACCCGCGCGCGGCGCAGCACATAGGCGCCGCTGGAGGGGATGGCAATGTCAGCATGTCGTGTCATGGTGTTACCTAAAGAAGTGCTTTCCACTGGGCGCATTCAAGCCCTAACTGCAACGGGTTTGATGATTGATGATAGGGGACCAATGCGGCTGGACTCCATGCAATCATCCAAGGTGTGCAGGCACTCATCTTGAATTTCGGAAGTCAACAAAGAGACGATGCCGGCGCGTTCCATTCCCCGATGGTTCCGCATCTGCCGCTGTATGCGCCACATGGCCTTGGTGCACCATGCCTGCCACCCTTGGCTTTTTCTGCTGGGCATCGGCCGGACTGTTTGAGAACTTGAGCTGCTCCGCGGGCCCGGGCACTGCGCCCTGAGACCGCGAAGCTGATACGCGCTTCTGCCCCTTTCTTGACCACACCTGACGCGGGTAGGTGCTGCACCTCTGATTTGAGGCCACCCAGCAGAGAGCCGTTACCAGTTCGGGCTCCATATGTTTGCGTCTCGTTATTTGGCGCGGAAATTGCTTGAGCCTCGGTCCTCGCCAGACAGAACGAATTTGGACGAGAAGGCGACCAAACATGCACCAACATCACCCTGCCATTTTTTAAGGACACTCATGAACACCTCCACTTCGCTCCCCACTTTGGGTCGCCGCCAGTTGCTCAAGGCCTCGGCTGCGGGTGCTGCTGCCTTGTCAGCGCCCTATGTCTTCTCCCAAACAATGACGAATGTGAAATTTTCCTTGGACTGGCAGATCCAAGGGGTTCACGCATGGTTCTTGCTAGCTGCTGAAAAGGACTATTTCCGCGAAGAAGGCATCAATATTCAGATAGATGTGGGCGACGGCTCTTCCGGCGTTGTGCAGCGCATACTGGGTGGTGCCTATGACGCCGGCATTGGCGACACCAGCACGGTGAAGCAGGTGGTCACCGTCAATTCTTCGACCTCGCCGATGATTACCTACATGGTGTTCAACCGCTCCCCTTTCGTGATCATGTCCAAGAAGAGTGCGAACATCACCAAGCCGTCTGACCTGGCTGGAAAGACCATTCTCACCACGCCGAACAGCTCGGCCTTTCGCATGTTCCCTTTGCTGGCGAAAAATGGCGGTTTGGATATGGCGAAGGTCAAGTTCAACAACGTCGCACCGCCATTATTGGACCAAATGCTGGTACGCAATGAAGCCGATGCTTTGTCAGGGTTTATCACCACCACTTGGGTGAACCTGAAGGCCCTTGGCCAAAACATGAACGACTACAACACCATGTTCTTTGCGGATCACGGTGTTGACGCCTACGGCAACTCGGTGATGGTGTCGCGCAAAATGGCTGTGGAGCAACCACGTGTCGCGGCTGGTTTGGTGCGCGCCATTAATCGCGCGTTTCATGATGTGCAGGCGAATCCGGCCGAGGGTATCGACGCGGTGATGCGCCGCAACCCCATCCTTAACCGCGAATCTGAAACTGAGCGTTTGACGATCGGCATGCGCCAACTCATCAACACGCCGGAATCGCGCAGTGTCGGAATTGGCGATGTTGACACTTCACGCTTCGAGCGTGCGACACGCCAGGTCGCCAACACTTTTGACCTGAACCGGCAGCCGCGCATGTCCGAGGTTTTCACCCGTGACTTCCTGCCCCCGCGCGCCGAGCGCAACATGCGCACCGCTTGATAAACGTTTGAATCATGCGTAATTTGGCCAGCGAGACCTTTGGTTTCGCTGGCCAGCTGACTGTTCGCGCTTCTTGAGCAAGCAAACCGTATGAACGACACGTTTTCTGCATTGGGTTCGAGCCCGCGCAATCAGTGGCAGGTGAACTCGGCGCATTGCAATCTGGTGCGCGAAAGTCGCCCCGCCAAACCAACCGCGGTATCCAGTTTGCCGCAGAATACCGTGATCGATTTGGCACGTACTGCACTGATCGTGATCGATATGCAGAACGATTTTTGTCATCCGCGGGGTTGGCTCGCATCCATTGGTGTCGATGTTACCCCCGCAAACCAGCCCATCAAGCCCCTGCAATCGATCCTGCCTTTGCTGCGAGACGTGGGGGTACCGATCGTCTGGCTCAACTGGGGTAACCGCCCCGACCGGCTGAACCTGAGCCCGTCGGCGCTGCATGTTTACAACCGAGATGGTCGCTCGGTTGGTCTCGGCGCCAGGCTGCCTGACGCGCCCTGCGATGCAAGTCAAAACCACGTGCTTCAGGCGGGCTCTTGGGGTGCTTCAGTGGTTGCTGAACTGGTCAAGGACCCCACGGATATCTGCGTCGACAAATACCGGATGAGCGGCTTTCACGACACCTGTCTGGATTCCGTGCTGCGCAACCTGGACATCAAAACCCTTCTGTTTGCAGGTGTGAATGCCGACCAGTGCGTTCTGGCAACGCTGATGGACGCAAACTTCGCCGGTTACGACTGCATCCTTCTGGAGGATTGCACCAGTACCACTTCGCCCGTTTTTTGCTGGGAGGCGACGCTCTACAACGTGCGTCAATGTTTCGGATTTACCGCCCTGTCAAAAGATTTGCTCTCATGACGCTGCCTGGCTTCACTCATCTTCAAGCCCGTAACTGCCCAGTGTTTCGGATCGCGGCTGGCGAAACCAATAAATTCGTCATGCTGATAGATCCACTGGTCGAGCGAACCGGGTTCATTCAGGTCCTGGAGATTTTCGATGTGGGCGGCTACACCCCACCAAACCAGCACCGTGCGGCAGAAGAGGTATTTGTGGTGCTGCATGGTCAGGGTGAGGCAAATCTGGGCGAGGAGGTAATGAGCATCCAGCCGGGGTCTGTCCTGTTGCTGCGTCCCGGCCATGCTGTACTGCCTCACCACCATGGTGCCTGATGAAGACTTTGCCAAGCTCATCACGTCTGGCGTGCCCGATGTACTGGATGAGCACGATTTAGCGACTTTAGGTTGGAAAGCTGCCGCCACCAGCGCTGGCGTTTAGAACACCCGCAGCGGACGCGGCAAGGATCAACAGCGCAAGGGCGAGCAGGTGCCCCTGAGTGAGGTGGCGATGAGGGGCACCTAGAATTGTCCCCATGCAGCGCGCCACCCAACTGCCCAGCCTTTCCTCCATGCCGCTGTATGTGGACATGGACGGCACGCTCACGCCGAGCGACACCCTGTACGAATCGGTGATGCTGTTCGTGCGGCAGAGTCCGCTGAACCTGCTGCGGCTGCTGGCCTGGCTGGCGCTGGGCAAAGCTGGGTTCAAACGGCGCCTGGCCGACGCGGTGCGCCCCGACCCGGCGCGTCTGCCCTACCGCGAAGACTTTCTGCAGTACCTCCGAACCGAACACGCCCGCGGGCGCCCGCTGGTACTGGCCAGCGCGGCCGACGTGCGCATCGTGCGCGAGGTGGCGCAACACATCGGCGTGTTCAGCGACAGCCTGGGCACCGAAGGCAGTGCGAACCTGAGTCGGAACAACAAGCGCGCGGCCATCGCGGCCCATGCCCGGGCCGCTGGCCACGCCCAGTGGGCTTACGCCGGCAACAGCCACGACGATCTGGCGGTGTGGCAGGGCAGCGCCCAGGCGGTGGCGGTCAACACGCCGGCCTCGGTGCTCGCCCGACTGCGCCAGCAACACCCGCAGGCGCAGGTGTTCGAGCGCCAGCCGCTGCGCCTGCGCACCGTGCTGCGCGCGATCCGGCTCAAGCAATGGGCCAAAAACGCGCTGCTTTTCATTCCGCTGCTGGCCGCGCACGCCACCGACGCGCAGGCCTGGGGAGCGGTGGCGCTGGGGTTTGTGGCCTTTGGCCTGTGCGCGTCCGCCACCTACCTGTTCAACGATCTGCTCGATCTGCCCAGCGACCGGGTGCACCGCATCAAGCGGTTGCGCCCGCTGGCGGCTGGCACCCTGTCCATTCCCGGCGCGGTCGGGCTGGGCGCGGTGATGCTGGTGCTGTCGTTTGTGCTCGCGCTCGCGGTGTCAGCCAGCTTTGCCGGCATGCTGCTGCTCTACACCGCGATCACGCTGGCCTACTCCATGCGCCTGAAGCGGTTGCCGCTGTTGGACGTGCTGGTGCTCGCTGGCCTTTACACGCTGCGCATCGGGGCTGGCGCGGTGGCGGCGCAGGTGACGCCATCAAACTGGTTGCTGGCGATCTCCATGTTCCTGTTCCTGAGCCTGGCGCTTGTGAAGCGCTGCGCCGAGCTGGAAGACATCCAGGCCACTGACGACGCCAAGCTGGCACCCGGCCGCGGCTACCAGCCGCGCGATCTGGCTACGCTGCGCGGCATGGGCATGGCCAGCGGCTTTCTGTCGGTGATGGTGCTCACGCTCTACATCGACAGCCAGAACGGCCGCACGCAGTACGCCGAGCCGCAGTGGCTGTGGGCGGCGGCGCCGCTGCTGCTGCTGTGGATCATGCGCATCTGGCTCAAGACCGGGCGCCGCGAATTGCACGGCGAAGATCCGTTGCAGTTCGCGCTGCGCGACCGTTTCAGCTGGCTCACGCTGGCGCTGCTGGCGGGCGTGGCCCTGCTGGCCAGCATCGGGCCCGCCGCATGAAGCCGATCGCGCTGAGCCTGGCCGTTTTCTGTGTGCTGCTGTCCTCGGCGGCCCAGATCGCGATGAAACGCGGCATGGGTGCCCCCGCGGGCGGCGATCTGGCCAGCACCTACGGCCACGCGCTCACCAGCCCGCTGGTGTGGCTGGGCATGGTGCTATACGGCACCAGCGCCGTGCTGTGGCTGTGGGTGCTCTCAAAGCTGCCGGTGAGCGTGGCCTACCCGCTGGTGAGCCTGGGGTTTGTGGTCACGCTGGTGGTCGGCGTGGCCTGGCTGGGCGAGCCGTTTTCCTGGACGCGTGTGTTCGCCTGCGGACTGATCGTGGCCGGGGTGTGTTTGCTGGCGCTGGAGGCGTGAGAGCGCCCCCCCGCGCCGCCTTTGGCGTCACCCCCCAAGGGGGGCGGCACTGGCAGCCCGGCAAAGCCGGTTCTGCGGTGCCCTGGATGGGGCATGGCGCGCCGGAGAGTCATCAGTGTCATCTGGCATGCGGCGCCGCCCACGCACTTTCATCGTTTGAATGTTCATGAACCCCCTTGATTTCCCCGTCACCCAGGCCCG
>JAIFNE010000213.1 GCA_020047875.1 Hydrogenophaga sp. | reverse complement strand
GTACCTCGGGGTGGAAGCGGTGGCGCGGCGCGCTCCGGTAGGCGGGCGAGAGCAGGGCATGGCGCGGACCGGCAAGCCAGCGAGGTTCGCGCAGGAGCCGACCGGCGTACTTGGCACGGTGGTCGGGCGCCCAGTTGTGGTCCAGCAGCACATCGGGGGCCAGCGAGCGGTCGGCCGTGTCGTCGATGGCCAGCAGTTGGCCACCCCATGCCGTGCGCACGGCATCGTGCCAGCGTGCGTCGAAGGCGTAGTGGTCCAGGACCAGCCAGTCGGGTCGCTCGGTCTTCAGCGCAGAGGCGGTTTCGCGGGCGTCTTGCGCCCAAGACCCGCCACCCCAGGCCGCGTGGGGCGGGTCAGAACCGTCGGTCGGGATTACGCCCTCGGGTGCAGGTAGCCAGTGCACCGGCTGGGCGCTCACAGCGTCCAGCGCCCGCGTCACCAGGCTGACCCGCCCGCCTTGTTCGATCAGGGCTTGCACCAACGACAGACAGCGCTTGAGGTGACCGGTGCCGATGGTGGCCGAGGCATCGACACGGATCGCCACGCGAGGCGGCGTGTGCATGATCAGCGGCCTCCGTGGGGAACGAAGGCCTGGCGCACCGGCACGCCAGCGCAGGCCAGCGCGGCTTTGGCGCCGGCCGGGGTCTGTTCGGTGAAATGAAACATGCTCGCGGCGGCCACGGCCGAGGCACCGGCCTTCGTCACGGCGTCGACCATGTGCTGGTAGTTGCCCGCACCGCCGGAGGCGATCACGGGGATGTTCACGGCGTTCACCACGGCCTCGATCAGCGGCAGGTCGTAGCCCTGCATCGTTCCGTCGCGCTCGATGGAGGTGATGAGGATCTCGCCTGCGCCCCGGTCCTGCAGCTCACGCGCCCAGGCGACCACCTCGCGACCGGTGGCTGTCTTCCCGGCGTGGCTGAAGCAGCCCCAGCCACCTTCCTCCAGGGCACGCACGTCGATGCTGGCGATCACACACTGCGCGCCGTGGCGGCTAGCGATCTCTGTGACGAGTTCGGGTCGGGTGTAGGCAGCGGTGTTGATGGCCACCTTGTCGGCCCCAGCGCGCAGCAGGCGCTGCACCTGTTCAATACGGGTGATGCCGCCGCCGACGGTGAGCGGCACGAAGCAGTCCTGGCCGAACTCGCCGATGGACTCGAAGTCCGGGTCCTCGTCGCCGAGGTGGGCCACGATGTCCACCAGCACCAGTTCATCGACCTCGCGCTGGTTGTAGACCTTGATCGCCGGCAGCACCGGACCGACGCGGCGCCAGCTGTCGAAGCCCGCGCCTTTGACCAGGCCGAACTGCTTCCACAGCAGGGTGGGGATGACGCGCACCTTCAGCATGCCGGGCCTTCGATGAAGTTCTTCAGCAGCCGAAAGCCGGCGCGCGAACTTTTTTCGGGGTGGAACTGCGTGCCCCACACATGGCCACGCCGCACCGCCGCCGTGACCGGCACGCCGTAGTCGGTGGTGGCCAGCACGTCGGCCGTGTCCTGTGGCGCGAAGGCGTAGCTGTGCACGAAGTAGAAGTCGGTACCGTCAGGCATGCCGTGAAGCAGATGGTCGTCGGTGCGCGTGCGCGTGATGCCGTTCCAGCCCACGTGCGGAATGCGCAGGGTGCAACCGAAGCTGTTCAGGTGCCGCACCTGGCCCGGCACGAAACCCAGCCCTGCCACGCTCTGGCCGGCTGGGGCGCCTTCGGTGCTGCTGTCGGCCAGCAACTGCATGCCCACGCACACGCCCAGCAGCGGGCGGTTGTAGCCCAGCACCTCGTCGCGCAGCGCGGTGGTCCAGCCGCCGTCGTTCAGCAGACGCACGCAGTCAGCGAAGTTGCCCACGCCGGGCAGGATCAGGCAGTCGGTGGCGTGCATGTCGGCCGCACGGTTGACGAGCACCGGCGCCACGCGCAGCTCTTCCAGCGCTCGCAGCACCGAGCCCAGGTTGCCCACGCCGTAGTCGATGACGCCGACTTTCATACCTTCCTCATCACGGCTGTGACCGAAGCGCGATCCCGACGCGCGAAGTGATCGAACCCAGAGACACCGCCGGGCTGGCTTTGCCAGACGGCGGGTGTCGCCCCTTGGGGGGTGACGCGAAGCGGCGCGGGGGGATCATTTCAGACGTTGTCGTGGTTCAGTTTCGTCAGGTTGCCGTCGCGGTCCTTCAAGAGTGCACCACTGACGTCGCGCTTGAAGATCTTCTTGTTGGTGAACTTGTCGCAGACGCGAATGAACTCATCCTCGGTCATTTCCAGCGGGCGCAGGATGTCTTTCAGCGACTTGCCCAGGTATTCCCAGGGGAACAGGCCGTCCAGGCGTTTGACGGCTTCCAGGCCGTCGGTGGCGCGGCCGAAGCCGAACTTCAGGAACTTGAAGTAGTCGTGGATGCCGGTCTGGTGGTTGTCCAGGTTCTCGTAGTTGACCATCGAACCCTCGACCACCTTGTGGTAGCTGTGGAAGCCGTTGGCCTGCGCGATGAGGGTGTTGGAGAGACCATCCCACGGCAGGTAGTGGCCCAGGAACAGGCCGGTCACGCCCACCCGCTGCAGCTCTTCGTCGCTGGGGTAGGTGTAGTGGATCAGGTGCTTGGCTTCAATGCCTTCTTGCCCGATCAGGTCCGACACGCGCATGCCCAGCAGGCCGCCGAATTCTTCAAGCCAGCGGCGGTTGAGCACGTTGTTCTCGGCCGCGGCGGCGGGGCCGCCGTATTCGTTCTGCGAGTTCTCGCCCCAGACGATCAGCGGTACGTTGAACTGCACGGCGGCGCGCACCGGACGTGTTCGGGCCACGAAATGTCGCCCACTTGCGTGAGGCCCACGCGGTTGAGCTTGGCGCGCACCAGCGGGTTGGGCGAGATCTCGATGTGGTCCACGCCCAGGCGCTTGAGGTTTTCGATGTTGGTGCGGCCCAGCGGTGAGAGATCGCAGGTGGACGAGGTGACGCACAACGGATTCAGGCCCAGCTGCAGCATGCGCACCACCTGGTAGGTGCTGTCCTTGCCACCGCTGACCGGCACGATGCAGTCCCAGTGGCTGCCGTCCGGGCGGCGGTACTTGTCCAGCACCTTGAGCAGGCCCTGGTAGCGCGCGTCCCAGTCCACCTCGGTGCGCTTCTCGTAGCTGCGGCAGGCGTTGCAAACGCCGTGTTCGTCCAGGTGCAGGTCCGGCTTGGTGTCCGGCATCACGCAGTGTTTGCAATAGGTCAGCATGCTCGTCTCTCGGAAAGGAATCAGCGCTTTTCCATCAGGAACCAGGTGATGTCGTCCTGCGGGAAGTTGGGGTCGCGGCGGTAGGCGAAGCCGTAGTCCACCAGCTGCAGATGCGGGTGGCGATCCATGATTTCACCCGCAAAGTCGCGCTTGAACAGGCGGTCGCTGTGGCCGCGGTAGGGAATGGCCACCGGCGCCGGGTTGTAGTACTCGGCGACCATGAGGTAACGACCACAGGCGGCGACCAGCTTGTCGTACACCTGCGGCAGCACTTCGGGGTTGATGTGGATGAGCACGCCCTTGATGAGCGTCAGGTCCCACTGGCGTGCGGGGGCAAAGTCCAGGATGGAGCTGTGGTGCACGTTCGCGGGCGGGATCACTTCGCCGAGCTGTTTGGCTGCCTCGCCGTTGATCTCGATGGCGTGCGCGTCGATGCCGGGGTGCAACAGCTTGAGCGCCTTGAGGTTCATGCCGATGTTGGCGCCGAATTCAATGCAGCTCTTGATGCCACGCGCCTGGCGCAGGGCCTTGCCGAAGAAGTCGAGGTTGGAGGCCAGCAGCGCATCGCCCTGGTTGCGCTGGATGTACTCGGTGCCGAAATCACCGGCCCAGAAGGCCTCTTGCTCGGTCTTGAAAGTCATGGGTGGGTCTCCTGGGTGCTCTGTGTTTCGGTGGCGGACTTTTGCTGTATGTGCTGGTTGATGGCGATCCAGCTGGGGTGCTCGTCGAGTAGCTTCAACACATCGGCCTGGCTGAAGTGCGGGTGGGCCGGCATCAGGTGGTCGAACAAGCGGCGCACCAGTTCGTAGTCTTCCGGCGTGTCAACCGTCCAGCGGTGGTGGCTGAGGTCCACCGGGCTCGCCACGTTGCGCAGGCGGTAGCGCGCTGGATGCCAATAAATGTAGGGTGTGACGTGCTCGCGTTCGGCGGGCTGCGTGGCGTCGGCGTGGGCCTGCTGCAGCGCGGCGGCGCTGAACACCTCCACCGCCATGCCGTAAGGCCAGGTGGGTGGCTGCATGTTGGAGACGTAGTCGCTGTGGCCTTCTTCATAGACGGCAATCACCTGGTCGATCAGCACCGGGTCGATCAGCGGGCAGTCCGAGGTGATGCGCACCACCACGTCGGCGCCTTGCAAGCGGGCCGCATCCGCGTAGCGCGACAGCACGTCTTGTTCGCTGCCGCGGTGGCAGGGGACGCCTTGCTGCGCACACAGCGCGGCGATGGCGTCATCCGTCGTGTTGGTGGTGGTGGCGATCACGATGCCATGGGCCCGCTGCACCCGGCGCAGCCGTTCCAGAAGACGGGTCAGCATGGGCTCACCGGCCAGCGGCAGCAGCACCTTACCCGGCAAGCGGGTCGAGGTCATGCGCGCCTGGACGATGATCAGCGTGCGCATGGGCATGCCCCGCGTGTTGTGCTCATGCTCGCAGAGCCTTCTTCAATTCAGCGACCACGTAATCCTGCTGAGCGTCGGTGAGCGTTGGGAACAGCGGGATCGAGATCGCGCCGGCGTAATAGGCCTCGGCAGCCGGGAACTGCCCGAGCCGAAAGCCGCGGGCCTGGTAGAAGGGCTGGGTGTGGATGGGGATGTAGTGCACGTTGACGGCGATGCCGGCCTCATACAGGCGCTGGAACACGGTGTCGCGATCGGCGACACCGGCACCGGGCAGTACCTCCACCACGTACAGGTGCCAGGACGATCTGGCGTTGGCCGTCGCCGAGGGTGCGCGGGCGGGCAGTTTGAGTGGCAGGCTGGCCAGGAGCCGGTCGTAGCGCTCGGCCAGGCGTTCGCGTGCGGTGTGGAATGCATCGAGCTTTTGCAGCTGTGACAGGCCCAGCGCCGACTGGATGTCGGTTAAACGGTAGTTGAAACCCAGCGTGGCTTGTTCGTAGTACCAGGGACCGTGCGGTGGGCCGTCCAGCGCCATTTCGCCCGGCGTTCGGGTGATGCCGTGCGACCGAAGTAGCTGAAGGCGTCGCGCCAGCGCGGCATCTTGCGTGGTGACCATGCCGCCTTCGCCGGTGGTGATGATCTTCACTGGGTGGAAGCTGAACACGCTGGCGTCGGCGTACCGGCTGCCGATGGGCTGGCCGTCGTAGCTGGCGCCCACGCCGTGGGAGGCGTCTTCCAATAACTTGAAACCGTAGCGGTCGGCGAGTGAGCGCATGGGCGCCAGATCGCAGGGCAGCCCGGAGAAATGCACCGGGATCACGAGGGCAGGTAGCGAGCCTTCACGGTCTGCCTGCGCCAGCTTGGCGGTCAAGGCGGACACGCTCATGTTGCGGGTGACCGGGTCGATGTCGACGAAGTCCACCTCGGCGCCACAGTACAGCGCGCAGTTGGCCGACGCAACGAAGCTGTTGGGGCTGGTCCAGACCACCTTACCGGGGGCTGCGCCCAGCGCCAGGCAGGCAATGTGCAGGCCCGCTGTGGCGTTGCTGACGCTCACCGCATGGGCCACAGCGTGTCGCTCTGCAAAGGCCTCCTCGAACCGCGGGCCAGTGGGCCCCTGGGTCAGCCAGCCTGAGGTGAGGACCTCCTGGACCGCCTGCAGATCGGTCTCGTCGATGGACTGGGTGGCGTAGGGAATGATCTGCATGGCAGGCCGGGGTGTCAGAAGTGACCGATTTTGTTGGTGTGCTGGGTGATCCAGGTCTGCAACGCGGGCACGTCCATCCATTCGGTGTTGGTGTCGCTGGCGTACGTGAAGCCCTCGGGCACACGCTTGCCGTCTTTGATGCGCTTGAAGTCTTCGTGCCAGCTGTGTATCGCTGGCAGGATCTTGAAGTGCTCCGGGTACTCGTAGGTGTAATGCGCGTCTTCCGGGCTGATCATCTGCTCGTGCAGCTTTTCGCCGGGACGAACGCCCACAATCTCGTGCTTCGCATCAGGGTCCACAGCGCGGGCGATGTCGGTGACTTTCATCGACGGAATTTTTTTCACGTAGATCTCGCCGCCTTCCATGTCTTCAAAGGCGTGCCACACCAGTTCCACGCCCTGCTCCAAGGTGATCATGAAACGGGTCATTCGCTCGTCGGTCACAGGCAGTGATCCGCTGCCTTTCTGGCTAAGAAAGAATGGAATCACCGAACCCCGTGAGCCCATCACGTTGCCATAGCGAACCACGGAAAACTTGCAGCCTGTAGCCCCTGCATAGGAGTTGCCAGCAACGAACAGCTTGTCTGATGCAAGCTTGGTGGCACCATACAGATTGACCGGGCTGCTCGCCTTGTCAGTGGACAGGGCCACCACGCCCTTGACCTTGGTGTCGATGCAGGCGTCGATCAGGTTCATCGCGCCGATGATGTTGGTCTTCACACATTCGAACGGGTTGTATTCGGCGGTTGGCACGATCTTGGTGGCGGCGGCGTGCACCACGTAGTCCACTCCGTCGAGCGCGCGGTACATGCGCTCGCGGTCGCGCACATCGCCGATGAAGAATCGCACCCGGTCATCGCCCTTGAACAGCTTGGCCATCTCCCATTGCTTCATCTCGTCGCGCGAGTAGATGATCAGTTTGCGCGGCTGGTAGCGCGCCAGCGTCATGGGCACGAAGGTGTGGCCAAACGAGCCGGTGCCGCCGGTGATCAGCAGGGTGGAATTCTTCAGCATGGTGGTGAGGCCCGGTGCGTTGGTGCGGAAAACCAGAGCACGATTCTGGCGCACACCGCGCAGGGTAAAACCGATTGTGGCGGGCTTTTCCAGCCGCATTTTCCACCGTTGACGCTGCGCCCAACGCTGGGGTTGAACGTCGCTATCGGGTGCGGTGGTGAATCGCCGCTTTTCAGCGCCGCTGGCTGGCGCTGTGATTCGGGCCGTTGCTCGGCGCTGTCACCCGCCGCTCAAGCGGGCGGCACGGCCGCTGTTGCCCATTCAGGCCGAAAGAAACCCACGACCAGCGCCGCCGGTGGACGAGGCAGCTGGGCCCATCTGGCGGCCGTAAGTGGCGGGGGTGGCCTGCG
>JAIFNE010000130.1:1381-24235 GCA_020047875.1 Hydrogenophaga sp. | reverse complement strand
CCGATTTCAAGCTGATCGCGTTCGACATGGACTCCACCCTCATCAACATCGAGTGTGTGGACGAAATCGCCGACGCTGCAGGCCGCAAGCCCGAGGTGGCGGCCATCACCGAAGCGGCCATGCGCGGCGAGATCGCCGACTACAAGGACAGCCTGCGCCAGCGTGTGGCGCTGTTGCGCGGCGTGACCGTGGCGCACATGGAGCAGGTGCTGACCGAGCGGCTGCAGCTCAACCCCGGCGCCGAGGCGCTGGTGAAGGCTTGCAAGGCGGCTGGGCTCAAGGTGCTGCTGGTGTCGGGTGGCTTCACCTATTTCACCGACCGCGTGCGCGACCGGCTCGGCATCGACTTCACCCGCTCCAACATTCTGGAGATCGAGAGCGGGCCGAACGGCGGCCAGCTCACCGGGCGCATGGTGGACCAGACCTGGGGCGACATCTGCGACGGCGCCGAGAAGCGCCGCACGTTGCTGGAAGTGGCCTCGCTGCTCGGTATTGAGCCCTCACAGTGCATTGCCATGGGCGACGGTGCCAACGATCTGCCCATGATGGGCGCCGCCGGCCTCTCGGTGGCCTAAAGGTGCGCGAGCAGGCGATGGTGGCGATCAACGAGGGCGGCCTGGACCGGCTGCTTGAGGTGCTGCGCTGAACCCTGCCGTGACACCACCCGCGCCGCCAGGCAAGCCGCCAGAGCCCCGCTCGCGCTGGCTGCGGTTGCGCTCCCACCTGGGCACGGTGGCGCTGATGCTGGCGGTGTTCTTTGGCGTGCAGGCGTGGCAGACCCGCGCGGTTCCCCAGAGCGCATTGCCCGAGCTGGCGTTCACCCTGATCAACGCCGACGGCAGCCGCGAAACCACCACGCTGGCGGCCTGGCGCGAACGCCACCCGGGCGAGCCGGTGGCCCTGTACCTGTGGGCCGAGTGGTGCCCCATCTGCAAACTGCAGCAACCCGCGATGTCCACCCTGGTGGCGGATACGCCGGTGCTCACCATCGCCATGCAATCTGGCCCGCCGGACGCGGTGGCGCGGGTGCTTTCGCAGCGCCAGCTGCGTTGGCCCTCAGCGGTGGACCCCCGCGGTGAGCTGGCGAAGGCGCTGGGGTTTGAATCGGTGCCCGCGTTTGTGGTGATTGACGCCGCCGGCCAGTTGCGCACGCCCACCGTGGGCTACACCAGCGGCCTGGGGATGCGCGCCCGGCTCTGGTGGGCGGGCGTTTTCTGAACCCGTTATCCGCCCGCGCGCTTCACGCGATGGCCTTGCGCCAGCAAGGCGGCCACCACGCGCTCCACGTGATCGCCTTGAATCTCAATCACGCCCGCCTTCACCGTGCCGCCGCTGCCGCAGGCGGTCTTGAGCGACTTGCCCAGCGCGCTCAGACCCGCGTCGTCCAGCGCCAGGCCTTTGACCAGCGTCACCGCTTTGCCGCCACGGCCCTTGGTTTCGCGCGACACCCGCACCACACCATCGGTGGGCAAAACGGCTGCTCTGGCAAGGGACAGGCAAGCGCAGGCCGTCACCGGTTGACGGCAATTCGGACACATGCGGCCGGACTCGGTCGAATAGACCAGCGCGCTGGCAGGCATCGTTTTTTTCATGGGCGGCATGGTAGCGCCCGCGTGGTGCTTGCGAGCAGGCTCCTCGATAAACTCTCACCCTCCCCCAAGCCATGACCTTCCAAGCCCTGGGCCTTGAGCCCGCTCTCGTTGACGCCGCCCAGCAACTCGCGTTGACCGTGCCCACCCCCATCCAGTCGGCCGCGATCCCACTCGCCTTGGCCGGCCGCGATGTGCTGGCCACCGCGCAAACCGGCTCGGGCAAAACCATCGCCTTTGCACTCCCCTTGCTGCAACGGGTCCGCGCCAGCGCAGCCGCCGGCGGCGCGCGCACCACCCGCGCCCTGGTGCTGGTGCCCACCCGCGAACTCGCGGCGCAGGTGGGCGAGGTGCTGCAAAGCCTGCTCAATGGTCTGGCGGGTGAGCGCCAGCAGCGCCCCAAGGTGGCGGTGGTGTTTGGCGGTGTCTCGATCAACCCGCAGCTGATGGCGCTGCGCGGCGGGGCCGACATGGTGGTGGCCACACCGGGGCGGCTGCTCGATGTGGTCGCGCACAACGCGCTCAGCCTCGGTGCCGTGCAGCATCTGGTGCTCGACGAAGCCGATCGCCTGCTGGACCTGGGCTTTGCCGACGAACTGGAGCGCGTGCTCGCGCTGCTGCCGGCCCGGCGCCAGACCCTGCTGTTTTCCGCCACTTTTCCCGAACCGCTGCAGCGCCTGGCAACCCGCCTGATGCACCAGCCCGAACGCGTCGACATTTCCCCCGAGGCGCGCACGCCGGCGGTGATCGTGCAGCGCGTGCTGGCGGTGGACGCCTCACGCCGCACTCAGCTGCTGCGCCAGCTGATCCGAGAACACCACTGGGAACGAACGCTGGTCTTCGTGGCCAGCCAGTACGCAGCCGAACGCCTGGCCGCCAAGCTGCACCAGGGCGACATATTTGCTACCTCGTTTCACGGCGGCCTGAGCCAGGGCGCGCGAAAGCAGACCCTGCAGGAATTCAAAGAAAAACGTTGGGATGTGCTGGTGACCACCGACCTTGCCGCGCGCGGGCTCGACATTGAGCAACTGCCGGTGGTGGTGAATTTCGATTTGCCGCGCTCCGCCGACGACTACACACACCGCATCGGCCGCACCGGTCGCGCGGGCGCCGACGGGCTGGCGATCAGCCTGGTGAGCCCGTCCACAGAAGCCCACTGGCAGCTGATCTGCAAGCGCCAGGGACTGGCGCTTGCGCTGGAAACCTTGCCCGGTTTTGAGCCGATGGAAAGCGTCCCGCCAGCGCCGCTCGACCCGCTGGGCGTCGGCGGCATCAAAGGCAAGCGCCCCAGCAAAAAAGACAAACTTCGCGCCGCCGCGGCGCTGGCTGCCCAGTCCGCCGCTGATCACGGCTGAATACGCCACCGAGACACAACAGCCGCATGTCTATCGACTACCGAGGTCAGTCCGTCGCCCTGTTGACGCAGCACGGCAAGGAGCGGGTCATTGGCCCGGTGTTGGCATCGGCGCTGGGCTGCGAGGTGCACCACGTCAGCGGCTTCGACACCGACCAGCTCGGCACCTTCTCGCGCGATGCAGCGCGCCGAAAAGCCGAGATGGGCATGCGCCTGTCGGGGCTGCCGATCGGCGTGGCCAGCGAGGGCGCGTTCGGGCCCGACCCGTTTTCGGGCATGTTCGGCTGGAACATCGAAATCGTGATCTGGCTCGACCCCGGCCACGGCATCGAAGTGGTTGGCATGGCACAGGGGCCCGCGCGTTGCGCACACCTGCAAACGGCGCTGTGGTCTGAGCTTGAATCGTTTGCCATTCGGGAAGATTTCCCCCACCACCAGCTGGTGCTCAGACCCGAGGGCCCAAACGATCCGCGGATCGTGAAAGGCATCGCAGACTGGGACACGCTTCGCGCGCAGTTCCAGCAAGCCCAGGCGCAGGCTGCGTCCGGACAGGTGTTCGTCGAGTCCGATCTGCGCGCACACGCGCATCCGTCGCGCATGCAAAACATCGAGCGCGCCACACAAGACCTGGCCGCGCGGCTGCGATCTCTTTGCCCGGCATGCGGTGCACCTGGTTACGCCATCGTCGAGACGCTACGCGGCTTGCCCTGTGCCGACTGCGGCACGCCGACCACTGCGCCAAAAGGCGAGGTGTGGGGCTGCGTGGCCTGCTCACATCGCCAGACCATCGTGCGCCCGGACCTCACCGCGGCCTCCGCCGCGCAGTGCCCGCACTGCAACCCTTGATTCAGCACGTTTGGCGTTGAGCAAGCGGTCGGCATGGGTTCGCTGCAAACAGCCCAGAACGCCGGAAACATGCCTTGCGGCGATGATGGAATTTGTTGGCGCGTAACCTCAAGGGCTCGCACCAAATGGACCGCCTCGGGAGGCACTGGGCATCTGAGGGCGAGAAAAAACCCCGCAAAGTCAATGACTTAGCGGGGTCTGGTCTTGGTGGGCGGTGCAGGGTTCGAACCTGCGACCCCTGCCGTGTGAAGGCAGTGCTCTACCACTGAGCTAACCGCCCGACAATCTGGTCTAATTTGTCGGAAGCCCCGCATTATAGACCGTTTTGTTGCCCACCTCGGGGTGATGAGCCAGGAATTTCAGGCGGGTTCGTGCTGGCGCCAGACGGTTCGGCCTTTGCTGGCCTTGTCGATGTCGGCCAGCAGGGTTGCGTGTGCGGCGATCTCCAGCGGGTTGGCGTGCAACACCGGCAGCTGGACGCTGCGCAGGTCGATCTGCACCCATTCCCCACCCTCGCTGGGTGTCTCGTTCAACTCCATGATCAGGGCGTCTTGCCCACGCGTCATGTTGATGTAAACGTCGGCCAGCAGCTCGGCATCGAGCAAGGCGCCGTGTAGGGTTCGACTGGAGTTGTCCACGCCCAGCCGATCACACAGCGCATCGAGGCCATTGCGTTTGCCGGGGAACATGTCCTTGGCCATGACCAGGCTGTCGGTCACGCCGGCGATCAGGCTGTGAATCGGCTCACGACCCAGTCGCTGCAGCTCTTTGTTCAGGAAACTGATGTCGAACGGCGCGTTGTGGATGATGAGCTCGGCACCCGCCAGGTAGTCGAGCAATTGATCTGCGATCTGCCCAAACTTGGGCTTGTCGCGCAAAAATTCGTTGCTGATGCCATGCACCTTGAGCGCGTCTTCGTGGCTGTCGCGCTCGGGGTTGACATAGAAATGCAGGTTGTTGCCGGTGAGCTTGCGGTGCAGCAGCTCAACACAACCGATCTCGATGATGCGGTCGCCATTTTCAGCAGACAAACCGGTGGTTTCGGTGTCAAGGACGATCTGGCGCATGGAATCTCGTTCTGGTGATGTGCAACGGCGCCGGTTTGGCGCAACGCAAAGACGCATTCAGCCGGATCAGCAGCTGAGAACCGCGTCAGTGGTTCTCTTTGGCGTGGTTGATCGAGTACCGCGGAATCTCGATCGTCACATTCTGCTGCGCCAGGATGGCCTGGCAAGACAGGCGAGAGTTCGGCTCGAGGCCCCAGGCGCGGTCCAGCATGTCCTCTTCGTTCTCTTCCATCTCGTTAAGGCTGTTCATGCCTTCGCGCACGATCACGTGGCAGGTGGTGCAGGCGCACACCATGTCGCAGGCGTGTTCGATGGCGATGTGGTTGTCGAGCAAGGCTTCGCAGATCGACGTACCAGCAGGCGCCGTGACTTCGGTGCCTTGCGGGCAGTATTCGGGATGGGGGAGGATTTTGATGATGGGCATGTTCAGACTTCTTCGAGTTTCTTGCCCGACAGGGCTTTCTGGATACCCTGGTTCATGCGCAGGGCGGCGAAGGCTTCGGTGCCCTTGCCCAACGCTTCGGTGGCGGCTTCGATCGCAGCGGCACTGTCGCCCTGAGCGGTGTGCGCCAGCGCATGGATCAGGTTTTCGATGGCCTCGCGTTCCAGCGGCGTGAGCAAGCCGCCATCGGCCTGCAACGCGCTGCGGGTGGCTGCGGCCATGCGGTCGGCATCGACGCGGGCCTCGACCAGGGCGCGCGCGGCGATGTCTTGTTGCGCGGTGGCGAAACTTTCTTGGAGCATGGTGGCGATCTGATCGTCGGACAGGCCATAGGCCGGTTTCACGTCCACCCGCGCCTCGACGCCACTGCCCTGCTCTTTGGCGGTTACCGACAGCAGTCCGTCGGCATCGACCGTGAAGGTGACGCGGATGCGCGCGGCGCCGGCAACCATGGGCGGGATACCGCGCAGTTCGAAGCGCGCCAGACTGCGGCAGTCAGCCACCAAATCGCGCTCGCCTTGCACCACGTGCAGCGCCAGCGCGGTCTGCCCGTCTTGATAGGTGGTGAAGTCCTGGGCCAGCGCGGTGGGGATGGCGCTGTTGCGCGGCACGATGCGTTCAACCAGACCGCCCATGGTCTCGACGCCCAGCGACAGCGGGGTCACGTCGAGCAGCAACAGGTCACCGTCGCGGCTGTTGCCGGCGAGCGCGTTGGCCTGAATGGCAGCGCCCAGCGCCACCACCTCGTCGGGGTTGAGGTTGGTCAGCGGGTCCTGACCAAAGAAATCGGCGACCACGCGGCGGATCACCGGCATGCGGGTCGAACCGCCGACCATGACGACGCCTTTGACCTCGCTCACGGTCATGCCGGCATCGCGCAACACCTTGCGCACCGCGGTCATGGTGCGTGCGGTGAGCGCAGCGGTACAGGCCTCGAAATCGGCGGGGCGCACGATCTGCTCAACCTGACGGCCAGCAACGCTGGCGCAAAACACCACGTGCGCAGGCTGGTCGGACAATGCCTCTTTGCACCGGCGGGCTTCCGCGCTGAGCGCAGCACGCTCGCTGGCCGATGGTGCGGAGGCCAGGCCCTGCTGCTGCAGCACCCAGGCCACTAGCGCCTGGTCGTAATCGTCACCGCCCAGCGCCGAATCACCGCCGGTGGCCATGACCTCGAACACACCTTGGGTCAAGCGGAGGATGGAGATGTCAAAGGTGCCGCCGCCAAGATCGTAGATCGCGTAGACACCTTCGGACGCGTTGTCCAGCCCGTAGGCGATGGCGGCGGCGGTGGGCTCGTTGATCAGGCGCAGCACGTTGATGCCTGCGAGCTGCGCGGCGTCTTTGGTGGCCTGGCGCTGCGCGTCATCGAAATAGGCTGGCACGGTGATGACCGCGCCGTAGAGCTCGTCGTCAAAACTGTCCTCGGCACGGAAGCGCAAGGTGGCCAGAATTTCGGCGCTGATTTCCATCGGCGTTTTGTGCCCGGCCACGGTCTGGACCACGGCCATGCCGTGCGCGTCGGCGATGGCATAGGGCAGCTTGTCGGCATCTGACACTTGCGCCGTGGTGCGGCCCATGAGGCGCTTGACCGAGCTGACCGTGTTGGCTGGATCCTGTACCTGCGCAGAGAGCGCCTCGTGGCCGATCTGGCGCCCCGATCCGCCGAGCGCCGGATCGAGGTAACGCACCACGCTGGGCAGGATCACGCGACCGTCGGCCGCAGGCAGGCACTCGGCCACGCCGTGGCGCACGGCGGCCACCAATGAGTGTGTGGTGCCCAGATCGATGCCCACCGCAACGCGTCGCTGGTGGGGGTCGAGCGATTGCCCGGGCTCGGAAATCTGCAGTAGTGCCATGGATCTTTTTGCCTTCAGAGGCACCTATTGTCCCAGTTGATCCAGACGGGCTTCGACATCGCGGGCAAAGCGCTCAACGAACATGAGGGCTCTGACCTGTTGGGCCAGCGCGTTGAAATCGCGTTGCACATCGGCAGTGGTTTGCACGGCTTCCAGCATCTCGCGCCGCGCAGCCTCCACCTCGGCGGCCATGCGCTGCAAATCGGCCTCGCCCGCGGCCTCGTCGAGGTCTTCGCGCCACTGCATCTGCTGCATCAGAAAGACCGGCGGCATGGCCGTGTTGTCTTCTGCACGGATCGGTACACCATGCAGCTCGCACAAATACGCCGCGCGCTTGAGCGGGTTCTTCAAGCGCTGGTAGGCTTCGTTGATACGCACCGACCACTGCATGGCCTCGCGCTGGGCGGCGGGGCTGGCGGCTGCAAAACGATCAGGGTGCGCCTCGCGCTGCAGTTCTTTCCAGCGCATGTCCAGCGCCACGCGATCGATCGAAAACTGAGGCACGAGACCAAAAATAGCGAAGTCGGTCGACTGCAGACTGAGGGTCATGACAACGGTGAACGAGAGGACGGCCTCCCCAGAACCGCTACCCGGCTCAGGGAAGAAAAAACCGCCAGGGCGATGCCGCGCTGGCGGTGTTCAGGCAATGCGACGGGCATCAGATGCGGAAACTCTCGCCACATCCACAGCGGTCGCGCTCGTTGGGGTTGATGAATCGGAAGCCCTCGTTGAGGCCCTCGCGCACGAAATCGAGTTCGGTGCCGTCGATGTAGGCGAGGCTCTTGGGGTCAACGAGCACCTTGACCCCATTGTTTTCAAACACCACATCTTCCGGCGCGATGTCGTCTGCGTACTCCAGCTTGTAGGCAAGGCCGGAGCAACCCGTGGTCTTGACACCCAGCCGCACGCCCACACCCCTACCGCGCTTGGTGATGTAGCGGGTGACGTGGCGGGCAGCCGCTTCGGAAATGGAAATGGACATAGCAGTCAGTGCTCGCGCTTGGGTACCGTCTGGGAAAAACTGTGTCTTGACTCAGGTCGCCGCAACAGCGACCACACCGGACTGCGGGTAGCGCCAAACTTCGGTGGCGAAGACACCGCCGGCGGCGAATGGGCTGTCAGGCGGTGTGTTTTTTGCGGTAGTCGTCCACCGCGGCTTTGATGGCGTCTTCGGCCAGGATCGAGCAGTGAATCTTGACCGGCGGCAACGCCAGCTCTTCCGCAATCTCGCTGTTCTTCAATGCCGCGGCCTGATCGAGCGTCTTGCCCTTGACCCATTCGGTGACGAGTGAGCTGGAGGCAATCGCTGAGCCGCAACCGTAGGTTTTGAACCGGGCGTCTTCGATCACGCCGCTGACAGGGTTCACCTTGATCTGCAACTTCATCACGTCGCCGCAGGCGGGCGCGCCCACCATGCCGGTGCCAACCGATTCGTCGCCCTTGTCGAACGATCCGACGTTGCGGGGGTTTTCGTAGTGGTCAACCACTTTTTCAGAATAGGCCATGTCAGTTTCCTTCAGTGTGCTGCCCACTGGATGGTGGACAAATCGATACCGTCTTTAAACATCTCCCACAAGGGAGACAACTCGCGCAACTTGGCCACGTTTTCCTTGATGGTGCCAATCGCGTAATCAATGTCCTCTTCGGTGGTCCAGCGACCAATCGTCATGCGCAGGCTGCTGTGCGCCAGCTCGTCGCTGCGGCCCAGGGCGCGCAGCACATAGCTGGGCTCCAGACTGGCCGAGGTGCAAGCCGATCCGCTGGAGACCGCCAGGCCCTTGATGCCCATGATCAGCGACTCGCCCTCAACATAGTTGAAGCTGATGTTGAGGTTGTGCGGCACGCGCTGCGTTTCGTGACCGTTGATGAAGACCTCTTCAATATCTTTCAGGCCAGCAACCATGCGGTCGTGCAGGGCGACGATGCGCTGGTTTTCAGCGTGCATCTCTTCCTTGGCAATGCGGTAGGCCTCGCCCATGCCCACGCACTGGTGGGTGGGCAGAGTGCCCGAACGCATGCCACGCTCATGTCCGCCGCCATGCATCTGGGCTTCGATACGCACCCGAGGCTTGCGCCGCACATACAGCGCACCGATGCCCTTGGGGCCGTAGGTCTTGTGACCAGTGAGGCTCATCAGGTCCACCGGCAGCGTCTGGAGGTCGATATCGACCCGGCCGGTTGCCTGGGCAGCATCTACGTGGAAGATGACACCCTTTTCCCGGCAGATCGCACCCAGAGCGGCGATGTCCTGGATGACACCAATTTCGTTGTTCACAAACATGACCGAAGCCACGATGGTGTCTGGCCGGATGGCGGCTTTGAACGCATCCAGATCGACCAGACCGTCGGCTTTGACATCGAGGTAACTGACCTCGAAACCCTGCCGCTCGAGTTCGCGCATGGTGTCGAGCACCGCCTTGTGCTCGGTCTTCACCGTGATCAGGTGCTTGCCTTTGCTTTTGTAAAAGTGCGCCGCACCCTTCAAGGCCAGGTTGTTGGACTCGGTTGCACCGCTGGTCCAGACAATTTCGCGCGGGTCAGCACCGATGAGGGCAGCCACCTGCTCGCGTGCGGTTTCGACCGCCTTCTCTGCTTCCCAACCCCACGCATGGCTGCGTGAAGCCGGGTTGCCGAAATGTTCGCGCAACCAGGGAATCATGGCGTCTACCACCCGCGGATCGCAAGGGTTGGTCGCGCTGTAATCCATGTAGATGGGGAAGTGGGGGGTACTCATGGGGGTGTGATCAAAAGATT
Organism: Hydrogenophaga sp.; assembly: GCA_020047875.1. Lineage (GTDB taxonomy): Bacteria > Pseudomonadota > Gammaproteobacteria > Burkholderiales > Burkholderiaceae_C > Hydrogenophaga. The sequence goes on along the minus strand of JAIFNE010000130.1, from coordinate 14,324 downwards.
GAGAGGCGGGCTTCCTGAGGCGGAAGGCTCGGAGCGGTATTCAATACAACGCAATCAGTCTTGGTCGGCCGCGGCTGGCGCCTCATTCACTTGTTGAACGCCGCCCCGAGGGCAAAGACCGAGTTGGGCGCGTTCACCCGAATGGGCTTGACCACCGACGGGCTGGAGATCGCCCGCCTGACCAATGGCACGCTCTCAACCACCAGGCCTTTCGCCAGCTGGTCATTGACCAGCGACTGCAGGTTGACTGAGTCAAGAAAGTCGACCATCTTGGTGTTGAGCGCTGCCCACAGCTCGTGCGTCATACAGCGATTACCGTCGCCCATGCAGTTTTCCTTGCCGCCACACTGGGTGGCGTCGATCGGCTCGTCGACCGACACAATGATGTCCGCCACCGTGATTTCGGATGCCTTTCGGCCGAGCGTGTAACCACCACCGGGACCGCGGGTGGACTCCACCAGTTCGTGGCGACGCAATTTTCCGAACAGTTGCTCGAGATAAGACAGGGAAATCTGCTGGCGCTGGCTGATGGCAGCGAGCGTGACAGGACCGTTGTTCTGGCGCAGGGCCAGATCAATCATGGCGGTGACCGCGAAGCGGCCTTTGGTCGTGAGGCGCATGTTCAAGCTCCTTCTGGTTGGCTTGGCTGTCGTTCAATGGTGCGCCGGAACATACGTTCCAGACGCCTCGATCTCCCACCCCCACCCGCAGGCCGGGTTGCTAGTGAGGGCTGGGAATTCCCGACTGTTGCCGTCGAGTTTACCACAATGCCCCACTGATTTTGTCAACATTATAACCTTGAATATCTGATTTGTCTAGGACAAATTGATTTTGAATGGCGACACCCTGCTGCGCAGAGCACGCGACCGGTGCACCGGTCACGCTACGCCCTTCGCTTGCGCCTACTTCGCCGACTGGCGGGGCTGCGACTCGAACAGCGCCGGGTGCTGGACTTGAAGAAACAGGGTGACGCAGGTGCCGGGTTTCGCGTCCTCGAAAACCAACTCGGCACCCATTTCACGGGCCCGCAGCCGAATGTTTCCCAGGCCGCGCCCGCCAGAGGCTGGTGGGACGGCATTCGTATGCAGGCCAACGCCGTTGTCGCACACGCTCAGGCCCACACGACCGTCCTGTACCCAGGTGCGCAGCGTCACTCGGCTGGCGCCAGCGTGCTTGGCTATGTTGGCAAACACCTCCTGAAGGCAGCGAAACAGGTGCATCACGCCCTGCGCCTCCAGCCCAGCCACCTTGGGCACCGGCTGCACCTGCCAGTCCAGCACGACACCGCTGGCCAGCAAGCCTGGCTCAATGCGTTGGCGCAGCGTGCCCAGCACGGCGGGCAGATCACCCGCCATGGGCTCCAGCGAGTCCAGCGTGAGTCGCAGCTCGTCGAGCGCGTGGCTCAGCATGATGGCCATCGTCGCCGGATCAACCGGGCGATCCACCCGGCGCACCAGTTGCAGTGCCTGAACCAGCTGGCTGCCCAAGCCGTCATGCATGTCGCGGGTGAGGCGGCGGCGCTCGGCTTCCAGCGCCTGCTGAGTCTGCGCCGCCCGCAGCCGGTCCAAAGCCACGTGGAGCTCGTGTTCGCGTTCGTCGACCGTGCGCGCCAGTTCGGCGTTGAGCCGCCGGGTCTCGTCAAACGCTTCGGTGGTGCGGCGCATCAGCACCCAGCCCATGGTGAACATCAGAACCATGCTGCCCGGCGTCATCCACCGGATGTCGGCATCCCCAGGCAGCCCCAGCTGCACCACGAGAAAGTCGCGCACACCGGTGACCAGCGTGGCGATGGTGACCACCACCATGAGGCGCTGGTTGGTGTCCATGTTCCAGCGCACGCGCGCCAACACCCTGGCGATCGCGTACACGCAAACCAGCATGATCAGCCCCATCCACCATCGATACAGGCGGTTGTCGCCCACCGCGATCACCAACAGCAGCCACATGGGTGAAGCGCACGTCATCCAGACCACCACGCGCCGCACCTTGCGCTGACCGAAACGAAACAGCTCGGCCATGAACAGGTAGGTGAAGCCGCAGTACCACATGAAACTGAGCTTGTGCAGGTAATCCCAGGCCCAGAACGGTCCGGGAACAAAAAGCGGCGCCGACAACAACAGCCGAACCGTGAGCATCAAAAGACCGGCCGCGAGGAGAGCAAGCAAGACCTCTGCGGTGTGGCGCCAGATCACCAGAGCCAACAACCCGAGCATGAGCGCGCAGGCGGCCACCATCCAGGTGAGTTTGACCTGCCAAACATTCAACCAGTTGTGCCGCTGTTGCAACGAATCGCGCGACCCGACCCACACCGGGCCAAGACCACTGGCACGCAGCGCCTCGCCTTGGAGTTCGATTTGAAGCCGGTTGGCCGACGGATCCGCAGCCAACAGGGCCTCCGGTAAAGCAACAAAATGCGACTGGTTGCCGGTGTCCACATAACCATCGCCACGCCGCCAATGGCCATTGAGCAGTTCGTAACCGTTGAGCAGCACCCGGAAGCGGGTCGACACGCGGGGCAGCAGCACCGCAAGCTGCTCGGTACCCACGCTGGCAGGCAGCGTGAGGGTGTAGACGGCGCGACCACGCCAGTCGCGCTGATCGTTGTCCCACACATGGGGGAGCGACACGGTGCGATCGTCGGCAACCGGCGCGCCGAGCAGCCGCACCTGCGCCTGCGCGATTTCCACCGCGCCAATCGGCACGCTGGCACTGGTAAACCATGCCAGCAAGATGAACAGCGGTGCGAGCAGGGCCGCTGCCCAGCCGTAGACCGGTACCGCAGACAGCGGACGCAACAGGCGTCGCGTGAAACTCACAGCAGTCCACGCGCCTGGGCGCTTCGGACCATTTGCACGCGGCTGTGCACCGCCAGCTTGCGGTACAGGTTCTTGATGTGGCTGCTCACCGTGGCTGGCGTGATGCGCAGACGAAGCGCAATTTCCTTGTTCACATAGCCCAGCGACAGGAGCTGCAACACCTCCAGCTCGCGAGGCGAGAGGGCGGCCGCATCATCGGCCCCGGGCGCCACCGCCGCCGGCACACGAAAGCGTTGCAGCAGTCGGCGCGCCAGCAAAGGAGAAATGGGCGCACCGCCGCTGCGGATCTGGTCGATGGCGGTAATCAACTCAAGGGAACTGCAGCCCTTGAGAACGTAGCCGGTGGCGCCCGCCTCCAGCGCGCCCATCAGGCGAGACTCGTCGCCGAACACAGTGAAAACCAGCCGCTCGGCATCGGGCCGGTGCCGCGCCAGCAACTCCACCAGCACCTCGCCGTGCCCATCGGGCAGGCCCAGATCGATCAGGAACACGTCGGCTGGAGCGGCCGGCGCGTGCTCGCAAGCGTGGGCCAGACTGGTCGACAGGCCCAGCAGGCGCCAGCCGGGGCGAAGCGTCAGTGCCTCGCGGACGAACTGCACGATCAGCGGATCGTCCTCAATCAGATACAGGCGGGCATCTTCTCCCGCCAGCGGGCCTGGCGGCGCTGCTGGTTTGGCTGGCATGTGTGACCCATGTTGCTGCTCGCCCGCGTCTCGCCACGGTGTGACGACCCCCTGCACAGACGGCGCGACCGACATTCTGCGCGAAAAAGTCGCGGCCCACGCTGACAGTGCCCTCTCAGGCCACCTGGTCTTCGCCCGCCGCGCCAAAGACCTGAGCCTTCAGGTGGCCGAGCTGGTCGCGCACGCTGGCGGCCTTTTCGAACTCAAGGTTGCGGGCGTGCTCCAGCATCAATTTTTCCAGCCGCTTGATCTCGCGCGACAGGTCTTTTTCGCTCATGTCCTCCACGCTGGCGCGCAGCGCGCTCTCGGCGGCCAAGCGATCGGCTTCTTTGCCCGCCTTTTCGCTGTAAACGCCGTCAATCAGGTCTTTCACCTTCTTGTTGATGCTGCGCGGCACGATGCCCATGGCCAGGTTGTGCGCCACCTGTTTGGTGCGGCGCCGCTCGGTCTCGCCCATGGCCCGCGCCATCGAGTCTGTCACCCGGTCTGCATACAAAATGGCCCGGCCATTGAGGTTGCGCGCGGCGCGCCCAATGGTCTGGATCAGGCTGCGCTCGGAGCGCAGGAAGCCTTCTTTGTCAGCATCCAAGATGGCCACCAGCGACACCTCGGGAATGTCCAGGCCCTCGCGCAGCAAGTTGATGCCCACCAGCACATCGAACGCGCCCAGCCGCAGGTCGCGAATGATCTCGACCCGCTCCACCGTGTCCACGTCGCTGTGCAGGTAGCGCACCTTGACGCCGTTTTCGGTCAGGTAGTCGGTCAGCTGCTCGGCCATGCGTTTGGTCAGCGTGGTGATGAGCACCCGCTCGCGCTTGTCCACCCGGATGCGGATTTCCTGCAGCACATCGTCCACCTGGTGGGTGGCCGGGCGCACCTCGACCTCCGGGTCCACCAGACCAGTGGGGCGCACCACCTGCTCCACCACCTGACCCGAATGGGTCTTCTCGTAGTCGGCCGGTGTGGCCGAGACAAACACGACCTGGCGCATGCGCTGCTCGAACTCGTCGAGCTTGAGCGGCCGGTTGTCCAGCGCGCTGGGCAGGCGAAAACCGTACTCCACCAGCGTGGTCTTGCGCGCTCGATCGCCGTTGTACATGCCACCAAACTGCCCCATGAGCACGTGGCTTTCGTCCAGGAACATCACCGCGTCTTTGGGCAGGTAGTCGGTAAGGGTCGACGGCGGCTCGCCGGGCGCGCTGCCCGAGAGGTGGCGCGAGTAATTTTCAATGCCCTTGCAGTGGCCCACCTCGCTCAGCATCTCCAGATCAAACCGGGTGCGCTGCTCAAGCCGCTGCGCTTCGACCAGCTTGCCCATGCCCACCAACTGGGCCAGCCGCTCGCGCAGCTCGTCCTTGATGGCCTCCACCGCGCTGAGCACCTGCTCGCGCGGCGTCACGTAGTGGCTGCTCGGGTACACGGTGAAGCGCGGAATCTTCTGCCGCACCTTGCCGGTGAGCGGGTCGAACAGCTGCAGGGTTTCCACTTCGTCGTCAAACAGCTCGATGCGAATCGCCATTTCGCTGTGTTCGGCGGGGAACACGTCGATGGTGTCGCCGCGCACGCGAAACTTGCCACGCGAAAAGTCTTGTTCGTTGCGCGCGTACTGCATGCGCACCAGCTGCGCGATCAGGTCGCGCTGGCCCACCTTGTCACCCACCCGCAGCGTCATCACCATCTGGTGATAGCTCTCGGGCTTGCCGATACCGTAGATGGCCGAGACGGTGGCGACGATGATCACGTCGCGCCGCTCCAGGATGCTCTTGGTGCAGCTCAGGCGCATCTGCTCGATGTGCTCGTTGATCGCGCTGTCTTTTTCAATGAACAGGTCGCGCTGCGGCACGTAGGCCTCGGGCTGGTAGTAGTCGTAGTAGCTGACGAAGTACTCGACCGCGTTCTTCGGGAAGAACTCGCGAAACTCGCTGTAGAGCTGTGCGGCCAGAGTTTTGTTGGGCGCAAACACGATGGCCGGGCGCCCCAGGCGCGCAATCACGTTGGCCATGGTGAAGGTCTTGCCCGAGCCGGTCACGCCCAGCAGGGTCTGGAACACCTCGCCGTCGTTCACGCCATCCACCAGCTGGCGGATGGCCTCGGGCTGGTCGCCCGCGGGCGGGTACGGCAAAAACAGCTCGAACGGCGAACCGTCGAACCGCTGGAACTCGCCCTCGGCGGGCGGTTCGTTCACGATCTCACGCAGGGCGGTCGGCGGGTTGGGACGGGTGGGGGTCGGAGCCATCGGCCGATTGTGCGGCAGGCTCGCTGGCGGCGTCTTGCGCCGGGCGGGGCTGGCGCAGCGCCGGCTTGGCGAGCAATTCAACGTAGCACTGCTCGGCGCCGGTCTTGGCCAGCGCATCAAGCTCGGCAATCAGCGCGGCGGGGTGCAGCGTCTGCGCCTCGGCCTGGCTGGGGCCGAAGCGGCAATCAAAGTCCCAGAAATGCGCGTCGGCCGGCAACTCGCGGCGGCGTTCGCGCTTCATGTACTTGCGGATGTCGTGTTTGACGGCATCGAGCACGCGGTCGGGGTGTTTGCCCTCAGGGCGCAAGGGATAGGTTTTTCGCATGGCAATCCTTCAAAGGGGGCTCGCCCACAGAGGACGCAAAGCATGCCCCGATTATCGGGGCAGCGCGATCTCGTACCCGCCCTCATCCAGATGCCGGTGCGGACCGAACACCGCTGCCATGGCCGCCGCCTCGGCCAGTTGCCAGTGTTCAAGCACCGTGCGTTCTTCCACGGTGAGCGCCTCGGGGTCGGGCGTCTCGCCATGCTGGCCGACGATGGCGAGGTAGGCGGTGTAAACCGGCGCCACCAACGCCGCGTCACCCAGGCAGGCTTCCAGCGTCTGGCGAAACAGGCGCTCGGCTGCTTCGCGCTGGGCTGGCGTGCTGCCATCGGGAACAAAGAGCTTGAGCGCGTAGGTCATGGGCGGGAGCGAGGTTACACGAGGCGCACAATCCCCAGTCCCGCCGCGCGCCCAAAGCCACCGCCCATGCAAACCACCCTGCCCACCCCGAGCAAAGATGAGATCGCCCTGCTGCCCGAGTTCGGCCGGCTCGGTCTGGATCGCATCACGCTGGTGGTCTCCGCCTCACAGGCGCGCGAGGCGGCCGCAGCGCTGTCCGACCACCCGGTCTGGGGATTCGACACCGAAAGCAAGCCCACCTTCGTCAAGGAGCAGGTGTCGGACGGGCCGCACATCGTCCAGCTCGCCACGCTGGCGCACGCCTGGGTATTCCAGTTGCATGACCCGGCCTGCCGCGACACGGTGGCCGGGCTGCTGGCCCAGGCCGCCCACACCAAAGCGGGCTTTGGCCTGGGCGACGACACCAAGCGCATTCAGTCCAAGCTGCTGGTCGAGCCGGCGGGCGTGCTGGAGCTCAACACCGTGTTTCGCGAACGCGGCTACCGCAAAGACATGGGCGTGAAGGGCGCGGTGGCGGTGTTGTTTGGGCAGCGCTTCATCAAGTCCAAAAAAGCCGCCACCTCGAACTGGGCCAACCCGCGCCTGTCTGAAGCCCAGCTGGTTTACGCCGCCAACGACGCTTACGCGGCGGCGCGCGTGGCCGAGGCGCTGCAGAAGTGATCGATCAACGCGCCCGACGCAGCGGCGTGAGCAGATCGCTCAGGCCGTTGTGGTCGATTTCGTGCATCAGCGCCAGCAGGCGGCCGATGTCGCCCTTGGGGAAGCCCTCGCGCGCGAACCAGTTCAGGTAGTCGCCCGGCAGGTCGGCAATCAGCCGGCCCTGGTATTTGCCAAACGGCATTTCCACCGTGAGCAGACGCTGCAGCTGCTCGGCGTTCATGCGGTTTTCAGGGCGTCACCCTGCTCCAGCCAGGCGCGCACCACGCGGGAGAACTCGGCGGGCTTTTGCACCATCATCCAGTGACCCGCCTGAAAACCATGCACCGCGCTCCCGGGTGTGGTGGCCAGTGCGGCCAGCCAGCGTGCCGAATGAAACATGAACGGCTTGCGGGCGCCAAACAGAAACAGCGTGGGAATCTGCGGGCCCAGCAACCGGTCCACCCGCGCCACGCCGCGCAGGCCACCGAAGCTGCCGAGCCACTGCATGGCGTAGGGATAGTTCATCTGCCAGCCCATGCGCTCGGGTGGCGTGGGGCAGCCGTTGGCCCGGGCCATGAATCGGGTCATGCGGTCGCCGAGTGCCGGCCAAAGCCGTCCGAGCTTCCAGGCCAGCGCCAGCCACAGCTGGTAACCGGCGATCAGCAGCTTTTCGCGGGTGGTGAGCGAACGGCGGTACGCGCCGGAGTTGGTGTCGCCAATGTCCACGCCCACCACCCGAGCCACCCGGGCGCGGTGTCGCGCGGCGTACTCGTAGCCGAAGAAGCAGCCCCAGTCGTGCAGCAGCAGCGTGACCGGCTGGTCTGGGCTCACCGCGTCCACCACCGCGGCCATCAGCGCGCTGATCTGGTCGACAGACATCGGGCGCGCCGGCTGGCTCAGATCGAAGCCCGGCAGCGCGAAGCGCACACACCGGTAGGCCGAGCTGAGGTCGGCCACGGTGCGATCCCACAGCGCCGGGGAGTCGGGCCAGCCGTGCAGCATCACCAGCGTGGGGCCGTTGCCCTCGATGCGCACGGCCACATCCTGAACAAAAAGACGGGTTTCGGTCACGGCGTGTTGCCCTTGCAAAATTCCCAAGAAATGGGTGCGGCATGGTAACGGTGCCAGCCAGGAAAAAATGTCGCACACGGGGCAAGCAGCGACCCGGGGCGGGCGGGGCGCAAGCCGGGTCGGCGATACTCGCCAGCCATGCACCGCACCATCTTCACCACGCCCGGAGTCAATACCCTCCTGCGCGCCTTTTCTCTGGCCTTTCTCAAGCTCACCGGCTGGCGTGTTGAGGGTGCGCTGCCGCCCAACACCGCCAAGAGCGTGCTGATTGCCGCCCCGCACACCAGCAACTGGGATCTGCCCTACACCCTGATGGTGTGCTTTGCGCTGCGCCTCACGCCTTACTGGATGGGCAAGGCCAGCATTTTCCGCGCGCCTTTCGGCCCGGTCATGCGCTGGCTGGGTGGCATTGCGGTGGATCGCTCCAAAAGCAACAACCTGGTGGCGGCTTCGGCCGAGGCGATCCGAGCCGCCGATTTTTCGCTGCAACTCATCGTGCCGCCGCAGGGTACGCGCAGCCAAGTGGGCCAGTGGAAGACCGGCTTCTATTACATCGCCCAGGCAGCACAGGTGCCAATCGTGATGGCCTACATGGACTACCCCTGGGCCCGGTTTTTGTGCCCACCGGCGACGTGGCCGCAGACATGACCACCATCCAAGCGTTTTACGCGCCGTTCAAGGGTAAGAACACGGTGTAGTCCGTGGTGCACGACTGGCCATATCAGCCGCCTGTCCATGGGCTTGGCACAGGCGCTTCAGCCCACCCGCTCAATCACAAGACCTGCCACCGCCTGAGGTTGACCTTGTGCGTCCAGCAGTGTGAAGTCGCGGGTGTTCTCAGTCACCAACACAGCGGGCGGGGAAAATTCCAGGCAGGTGGCGGCCACCACCGCATCGGGCAGCCGTAACTTGCCGCCATCGGGGCCAGCGGGCTGACCTCGCACCGAAGCAGCCAGCCGAAGGACCTCAGCGCGCAGTGTGGCGGCTCGGTCCAGCAGCGGGCGCGACACATCGACCACCATCACGCCGGGATCATCAAAAAACCGTTGAAAAGCAGTCTCTGCGGCTGAGCGCTGTGCGGCATCTGGCAGTCGCCGCGCAGCCACCAGACACTCGGCAACACACAAAGCGCTGGTGGCCAAAGATGCACCCGGGTATTGGGTGTGCAGCGCGGCCAGTTGCTGTTGCACCACCGCGCGTTTGGCCGGGTCGCTCAAGACCAGATGACTCCAGATGTTGGTGTCGAGCAGCAGCACAGCGCTCATGAACGTGGCCCACCGGCGAGCATCTCGCGCTCGCTCCAGCGGTCGCGTTCGCTGCGCAGCTGCGCGCTCAGCTCGCTGGCGGGCTGCGGCGTGACTGGCGCAGGCGGCCCGCTCAGCAGGTTTTGCCAGGTGTCTTCCAAGGCGCGCAGATCGTGCCCGGTGGAGATGGCTTGCACCAAGGTATCGATATCGCGAAACAGCTCAGCGAGTTCGCTGCGCACCCGTGTGCGCAAGCGCCCCAGCGCGCCTGGCGCCAGCTCCAGGTCTTGCTGCGTACCCAGCAAGCGCTGCACCTCGCTGGCGGCGCTGCGACCGAGGGCGACGAGGCGGCGGTGGGATGGCATATTGGCTGAGTAGGCGGGCCAGGGAATATCCAAAATTTTCTTGGACACATGGCGAGGACCGAACAAACCTCTGGCCTGAAATTCTTTGATTCGAGAATTGGCGTATTGACTGTTTAGGAACGCCTCGACGAAACGCGCTTCTCCTTCAGTTTGGGTGAAACACACATAAAGCGTGTAGTCCACCATAAAGCGTTGCGCCAGAGAACTGACATCGAATACGAAAGCGGATGCATCCGCAGCGGACGCTGTGTACATCACAGCCCACTGCGCATCAACTGGCTGTAGCGTGAGCTTAGATTGCCAGTCAAGCCAATCGGTCATGTTGGAATTCTGCTTCTTCGCACTGTCGCTGCGCCGCTCGTCCCACAACCGCTCGCACTGGCCAAACCAGCGTGCAGCCTCCAGGTCGCCGCGTGCGGTCAGCTCCTGGCTGGTCAGCAGCGTCCACACCCGCTTGCCGGCCATGGCTTGTTTGGCGTCCACCGCAGCGTCTTCTTGCACCAGCGGCAAGGCCACCAGCGGCGGGTTGACGAGAGCGAACGGAATCACGTTGCGTGCCAGCGCGGTGCGGTAGAGGTAACAGCCCTGCATCTGGCCGGTGAGCGAGATGCCCGTCCAGGGTGCTTTGGCGCCCTCCACCGCCAGCGGATGGGTGCGCACGTTGAGCACGCGCTGCGACACATCGGTCTGCGGCCCCACGACAGCGCCTTGCACTTCAACAAAATAAAACGCCCGGGGAACGATGGTGGCACCCTGGCGGAAGCGCTCGGCGTAGGCGTTGCCGCCGCTGGCGCCTTGCAGCCGCTGCTGCACCAGGGCAGATCGCTTCTTGCGGCTTTTTTCGTTACCCAACTCTTGTAGGTACCAGCGCGTGATGCGCTCCTGAAGCAGGGCCTGGGCGTCGCGCCAATGCAGGTGAGGCTTGGGAAGACGACCTTCGAACACAACGCCCAGAATCCCGGTTTTGGCCAGCGTTCGGGCTCGCCGGGCATCGTCATTCTCAGCATGCGAGGCGCTGGCCAGTAGCACACAGGCCGGCACGTTAAACAACGGGCTCACGCCCTGCAAGTCCCATACCTCCGTCAGCTTGAAGCCACTGGCCTGCCCACTGCGGGAGTTCGCGTGTTGATCGGCGCTGAGAAACGCGCGCGGCAGCACAAAGGCCATTTGCGCGCCGTCTTTGGCCAGGTACTTGCCGCAATGGGAAAGGAAGACAGCGGCGAGATCGATGTGGGGGTTGTTGGCCTTGGCTGTGGGCAGCAGGTTGTAGACCCGGGCAATGTCCACCACCAATTGCTGGTAGCTGCCGCTGCTGATGTCGGCGTAGGTCAGCCAGGGCGGGTTGGCCACGATGGCGTCGAACACGCGGTACATGAACACCGGCTGGTAAAGGTTTTGCAACACAAACTGCCAGATGGTGTCGCGCCCGTTGAGCTTGGCAACCCGCATGGCTTTGTAAACCTCGTGCAGCTCGCCGATGTGGGCCTGATCGAGGTCCACGGTGGGGATGCGCTTGCGCATCGCCTGCTCAAAAACCGCGAAATCGGCTTCGGTGTTGAGCTGGGCATCAACGAAATACTGCGCCAGCTCGATGGCCTTGGAGAAACGATCGGGCTGACCGATGAAGGGTGCCATGTCCAGCGACAACCGTTTGCCGTCGACATGCACCTGGAAGTGGTGCCCAGAGGTGTAGAGCGACTTTTCGCCCTCGTCTTGCGAGAGAAACAGGGTGTTGGCAAGAAAAACCTGGAGCGTGATGGGCGCACTGGCGCGCGCCACGCCCTCGCCGAGCGCCAGAAGCAAGGTTGTCTTGGCGATCTGGACCGACAGGGGATGCACATCGATCCCCGTCACCTGGTTGGCCAGCTGCTGAATTGGCATGTCGGGCCATTCGGCGCGAAAGCGGGCAACCAGCGCGCGCAAAAAAGAGCCCGATCCGCAAGCGGGATCCAGCGTGCGCGAGCTGCGCTCCAGCTGCAGGCTGTCGACCACACGCTCGCACAGCCAGTCGGGTGTGTAGTACTCGCCCAGCGCGTGGCGGGTGTCGATGTCGATCAATTCTTGGTAAACGCCTTTGAGGATGTCTTCTTCCACGTCCACAAAGTCGTATTCGCTGATCTGGTTGTACAGCTCTCGAAGAGCGGGCGAGAGCTTGGCAAAAATCGCTGGATCGCTGACCCAATAGAAAAAATCGCCCTCGACAAAATTGGCGACGTTCAAAGCATTGAACGCCTCACCCGTGAGAATGCGGCGCAGCTCGTCGTCATCAGGCCGGGCCGATGGCCGCAGCACCGCATAGGCCAGCAGCTTAGAAAAGACGCTGAGGTAGGTGTGCACCAGGTACACCGCACGGCGGTCGTCAAAGCGACCATAAGCCAGCTCTAAAAAACGCTGCCATTGCTCAAACGCCACATGCACTGGCGAGGCAGTCTGTGGGGCGGGCATAACCCGGCCCATGGCCTGAACCGTGTTGATGAAAGCGCGCGAGGTATCGCCAAAATCGAGCTGAATTTCGCTCAGCGTGGCCTTGCGCTGGGTGGAGCGAAACAGCAAGCGATCAAGGAAGTAGAAAAATTGCTCCTCGTTGTCGCGCTTGACCTCGAAGTCTTCCACCCGGCGCAGTGCCATACGGCTGGGGGTTTCTTGAGCGAGAAGGATGTCGAGATCGGGCGTGTAGCTGCGCCAAGTGCGGCCGTCTGTGGCGATCAGCACGAAGTCGTACCGCTCGCCGCTGTGCCATTTGCCCGCCAAGTACTCGGCCAGTTGATCTTCAGCGTGTCGCCCAGTTTTCGACAGGTCTTTTTCCCATTCAATGATGACGTTGCTGTAGGCAATGTCGGCATAGCCGGTCTTCGGAACACCAGAGCGTGGAATATTGAAGATGGTGCGCTCGCCACCAGCAGCCATCTGATCGATCAAAGCGCGGGACGCCGAGCTGTCTTTGAACAGCCGTCCCAACAGGTTCTGGAAACGCAGTTTCTTGGCTTCTTCACTGTGGGCCGCTTTGATGCCGGCAAGGTAGTCGCCAATTTCCTCTGCCACTTGGTGTTGTTCCATCGAATCTCCCTTGTATCCAAAACTTGTGCGCTTGGGGCAGCAGACGCTACAGCGCCGCACCCAGGCGCGCCACGCCCTCTTCGATCTTCTCCACACCCACGGTGGCAAACGAGAGCCGCAGCGTGGCGTGATCCGGGTTGGCCGCGT
>JAIFNE010000130.1:0-1344 GCA_020047875.1 Hydrogenophaga sp. | reverse complement strand
CGGGCCAGTTCGGCGCCGTCGCTCACCGTGCCCCCGGCGCCGGTGAGACGTGCCCAGACAAACAGCCCTCCCTGGGGCTGCACGAACGCCAGCGCGTCACCCAGCTCGCGCCGCAGCGCCTGGCCCATGGCCAAGGCGCGCTCGGCATACACCGCGCGCACCTTGGCCAGCGTGGCGGGCATGCGGCCGGCGCGCAGGTAGTGCGCCGCGGTGGCCTGGGCGAAGGTGCTGGTGTGGGCATCGCTGAACTGTTTGCACATGGTGGCCTTGGCCAGCAACTCGGCCGGGCCCACCATCCAGCCGACCCGCAAGCCGGGCGAGAGCACCTTGGACAGCGAGCCGCAATGCACCAGCAGGTCCCGGCTGCCCGGCACCTGGCGGCTGAGCGCCAGCAGGCTGGGCGGTGGCGGAGCGCCGAAATACAGGTCGCCATACGGATCGTCTTCGACGATCAGGGTGCCGTGCTGCACCGCCATCTCCAGCACGCGGCGGCGCCGCTCCAGGCTCAACATGGCGCCACTGGGATTGCCAAACGTGGGGATGAGATAGACAAACTTGGGCTTGTGCTCCGCGATCAGCCGCTCCAGCGCGTCGGTCTGCACGCCCTCGCCGTCGATGGGCGCGCTGATCAGTTCGGCGCCGTAGAGCCGGAAGCACTGAATGGTGGCCAGGAAGGTCGGGCCTTCGACGATCACCTTGTCGCCGGGCGAAATCAGCGTCTTGCCCAGCAGGTCCAGCGCCTGCTGGCTCCCGGTGGTGACGATGAGCTGCTCGGGCAACACATCGGTGGCGCCCTTGTCTTGCATGAACTGGGCAATCTGCTCCCGCAGGGGCTGGTAACCCTCGGTGGCGCCGTACTGAAGCGCGGCGCCCGGCTCTTGGTCCAGCGCGGCATTGGCCGCCTCGCGGATGCCCTCCACATCGAACAGCGCGCTGTCCGGAAAGCCGCCCGCAAAACTGATGATGCCGGGCTTGCCGAGCAACTTGAACAGCTCACGAATGGCGGAGGTTTCGACGTTGCCGAGACGGTCGGCAAAAGGGGTGGTGAACGGCATGGTGGCAGGCGTGATGACTGAACAGGCCGCCATGGTAACCAGCGCCCAGCCCACAAAGCATGGAGCGATAGACTTCCCGAGCATGAAAACCGCCGCCATCCACGCCTTTTTTGCCACCCTCCAGGCGGCCAACCCGCAACCGCAGACCGAGCTGGAATACACCAGCGTGTTTGAGCTGCTGGCGGCGGTGCTGCTGTCGGCCCAGGCCACCGATGTCGGGGTGAACAAGGCCACGCGCCGGCTGTTTCTGGTGGCGAACACGCCGCAGAAAATGCTCGCGCTCGGGCTC
>JAIFNE010000014.1:1220-5687 GCA_020047875.1 Hydrogenophaga sp. | reverse complement strand
GAGGCCGAACGCATTGCCACCGAGCGCGGCGCGGTGAAGATGACGCTGGAGGTGCTCTCGGGCAACGCGCCTGCGGTGCGCCTGTACAAGCGCATCGGCTACGCGGGCTACCAGTTGGACCCCGCCATGGGCTCGGCGCAGTTTTTTCAAAAGTGGATTTAAGTCCACCCCCGCGCCGCCTGCGGCGTCACCCCCTCCGGGGGCGATGCGAGCGGCCCGGCGGAGCCGGAGCCGCCGCATCCTGGGCTGGCTTCTCGATCCTCGCTGCTCAGTAAAGCAGGAACGGTTGGCGGCTTGCCATCCAGGCGGCCTCGTCGGGTTCTGCGATGGCTTCCAGATCGGCTGGGATTGAGTCAGGATCGTCCACCCATTCGCGCAGCGCCGGGCCGCCGTTGATGAGGTCGATGGCCAGGCGGTCGTGTTCGTATTCGTACGGGAAATCGCGCCACAGGGGATACGCCGGCGCCTGAACGCGCAGGGCTTTGAATGCCAGCGCCTGCAGGCGCCAGGGGCGAAACGCCGCGTGGTCGTAATGCGTGGGATCTTCCACATGAATCTGCAGTCCGGCGCAGAGTTGCCCCACGTGCTTGTGGAAGGTCGGCTCGAAAAAGCAGGGCCGCAACACGCAGCCAGCCATCCAGTGGGGCGCGAGCTGGCGCATGTCGGCCAGCAGGCGTGTGGCATCGATGTCGGGTGCGCCGAACAGCTCCAGCGGCCGGGTGGTGCCGCGGCCTTCGCTGAGCGTCGTGCCTTCCAGCATCACGGTGCCGGCATAGGCGCGCGCCATCCAGAGGTTGGCCGCGTTGGGGCTGGGGTTGACCCAGGTGCGCTGGTCTTGGGTGCCCATGGGCCAGCCGAAGCCGGGCGCGGCGTCGGGCAGCCAGCCTTCCATGGTGATGACGCGGTAGTCCACCCGCAGGCCGAGCTGCGCCATGAACCAGTGGCCCAGCTCGCCCAGGGTCATGCCGTGGCGCATGGGCATGGGCCCAGCGCCAACAAAACTCTCCCAGCCGGGAAGCAAGGTCAGCCCCTCCACCGGGCGCCCCGCCGGGTTGGGGCGGTCCAGCACCCACACCGCCTTGCCGTGCTGCGCCGCGGCTTCGAGCACGTAGCGCAGTGTGGTGATGAAGGTGTAGATACGGCAGCCGAGGTCTTGCAGATCGACCAGCAACACGTCGAACGTGTCCATCATTTCGGCGGTGGGTCGGCGCACCGTGCCATAGAGGCTGAACACCGGGATGCCCAGGCGTGGGTCGAGGTAGTCGGGCGACTCCACCATGTTGTCCTGCTTGTCGCCGCGCAGGCCGTGCTGCGGGCCGAAGGCGGCGGTGAGCTGCAGGCCGGGCAGGGCGGCCAGGGCATCTAGGCTGTGGGTGAGGTCGCGGGTGACCGAGGCCGGGTGGGCCAGCAGGGCCACGCGGCGGCCGGCGAGCGGCGCGCGAAGCTCGGGGTCTTGCAGCAGGCGTTCAATGCCGAATTTCATGGTGTGGTTTTCAGGGCCAGGCGCAAGCTGCGGCCGGCGGGGTGGTGGAAGTCAGGGCGTTCGCCGGGGTGCGACAGCGCCCAGTGGCTGAGGCGACCGTCGGTCTCCTCAATGACCGCGCTCAGGCCGATGCTCAGTGCGGCTTGGTGCAGCGGCAGCGCGGCCCAGGGCAGCACGGTGTTGAGCGTCAGCAAATTGGCGCGCAACGTGACCTGTGTGAGCGGCGGCAGTTCGGCTTCGGCGTGGGCGGTCTCGCGGACGCGCTCACTGGCAAAGCGGTACACCGCCCACTCGCCCGAGGGCGAGAAGTTGAATTCGCGGTAGGCCGCGTCGCCCTCGCTGGCCACGAAGGCCTCCAGGCAGGTGTGTTGCCACAGGTTGTCGGCCGGGCCGGGCGTTGTGGCAACCGGCACGCGCAGCGCCCCCATGTCGCCCGCCACCGTGTACGCCAGGTGCAAGCCCGCGGTGGTCTGGCTCACCGTCACCGAGAGCGTCAGGGGCGTGCCGCCGTGGTTGGCCGGGTGGCAGTGAAGGCGCAGCGTGGAAAGGGTGGTGTTCGGCGTCACAGCGGCCGATTCTCGCAGGCCTGCGTGTGCTGCCCAGATGGGGCGCGGCTGTCGCGCTGCATCGGGCTCGCGGCGGGTGAAGGGCGCTCGCTGGTCAGGTTTTGGCTGGCTGGTCGGCGGGTCGCCAGGCGTTGAGGAGCGCCACCAGCGTCAGCATCACCGGCACCTCCACCAGCACGCCGACCACCGTGGCCAGCGCCGCGCCCGAGTGCAGGCCAAACAGCGAGATGGCAACGGCAACGGCAAGCTCGAAGAAATTCGAGGTGCCGATCAGGCAGGCGGGCGCGGCAATGTCGTGGGGCAGCTTGAGCCAGCGTGCGCCGGCGTAGCTCAGGGCAAAGATGCCGTAGGTCTGGATCACCAGCGGCACGGCGATCAGGGCGATCACAAACGGCTTGGCAATGATGGTCTGTGCCTGAAAGCCGAACAGCAGTACCACGGTGGCGATCAGGCCCACCACCGACCAGGGCTTGAGCTGGGCCACAAAGGCGGTCACTCGAGCATCGCCCCCTTGGTGGCGCAGCCACCGCCGCGTGAGCACGCCAGCGATCAGTGGCAACACCACATACAGCAGGGTCGAGAGCACCAGCGTTTCCCAGGGCACGGTGAGATCGGTCACCCCGAGCAAAAAAGCGGCAATGGGCGCGAAGGCAAACACCATGATGAGGTCGTTCACCGACACCTGCACCAGGGTGTAGTTGGGGTCGCCCTTGGTGAGCTGGCTCCACACAAAAACCATGGCGGTGCAGGGCGCCACACCGAGCAAAATCATGCCGGCGATGTACTCGTTGGCCGATTGCGGATCGACCCAGGGCGCGAACAGGTAGCGGAAAAACAGCACGCCCAGCGCGGCCATGGTGAAGGGCTTGATCAGCCAGTTGATGACCACGGTGAGCAGCAGACCCTGGGGCCGCTTGCCAACATCGCGCACCGCCGCGAAGTCGATCTGAATCATCATCGGGTAAATCATCACCCAGATGAGCACCGCCACCACCCCATTGACGTGGGCGAACTCAATGGCTGCAATCGCGGCGAAGGCGGCGGGCGTGAGCAGTCCCAGCCCGACCCCGGCCAGAATGCCCAGGCCAACCCAGACGGTCAGGTAGCGTTCAAACAATCCCATGACTTGATGGGATCAGGTCGTAGCGGCCTGATCCTGGCCGATTTTCTGCACCTCCTGCGTCAGCGCCAGACGGCTGAGCTTGTCGATGGGCAGGCACATGAACAGCGAGATGCGGCGCGAAAGCACGCTGAACGCATCGTTGAAGGCGCGGTGCACTTTCTCTTCATCACCGGTCGCAGCCGCCGGGTCGGCCACACCCCAATGCGCCGAGATCGGCTGGCCGGGCCAGACCGGGCACACCTCGGCGGCGGCCTGGTCGCAGACGGTGAACACGAAGTCCATCACCGGCGCGCCGGGCGCGGCGAACTCGTTCCAGCTTTTGCTGCGCAGGCTGTCGGTCTTGTAATGGTTGCGTGCCAGCAGTTCGATGGCGCGCGGGTGCACCTGGCCCACGGCGTGGCTGCCGGCGCTGAAGGCGTGAAAGCGCCCGGCCGACTGTGCGTTGAGGATGGCTTCGGCCATGATGCTGCGCGCCGAATTGCCGGTGCACAGGAAAAGCACGTTGTAGACCTTGGGCGCGTTCATGAAGGCATCCTTTGCAGGTTGGGGATGGAAGTCAGGGGGTCGATGTGGCGTTGGCAAGGGTCAGGCGGGTGGGCAAGGCCAGCGTCAGCAGCCAGCAGGTGAACAGCATCAGCGCCGAGCCCACCAGGGCATACAGCAAGCCACCCCACTGGTAGAGCAGGCCCGACATCAGCGTGCCGAAGAAGCGGCCCAGCGCGTTGGCGGCGTAGTAGAAGCCCACGTCCTCGGCCGCCTTTTCGCTGCCCGCGTAGGCCAGGATCAGGTAGGAGTGCACCGAAGAATTGACCGCGAAGGCAAAGCCAAACAGCCCCAAGCCGCCCACCACCCACCACTGCAGGTGTGGCAGTTCCAGCAGCACGGTGGCGGCAATGCACACCGGGATCAGCGCCAGCGCGAGCGACCACCCGCGGGCGGCGGGCACCTCGCTGGTCAGGCCATCGGCGCTGCGCTTCACCAGATTGGGGGCGAGGGCCTGCACCAGGCCGTAGCCGATGGTCCAGGTGGCCAGAAAGCCGCCGACCATGGTGAAAGTCCAGCCCTGCGAGTACAGGAACACCGGCACGCCGACCACAAACCACACGTCGCGCGCACCGAAAAGCGCCACACGCGCCGCAGCCAGCACGTTGATGCCTTCGTTCTTGGCAAACAGTTCCTTGGCCGACTTGGATGCTTTGGCCTTGCCCATCAGCGGCGGTACCGACCACACCACACCCGCCAACACCAACAGCAGCAGCCCGGCCATGGCCCAGAGCGATTGCTGGAAACCCAGC
>JAIFNE010000014.1:0-1162 GCA_020047875.1 Hydrogenophaga sp. | reverse complement strand
TTGGCCTGCGCCTGCGTGATCTTGATGGCCGATTTGCTGGCGGTTTTGGTGAGGTCTTTGGCCACGCCGCAGATACCCTGCGCCACCACCACCCAGGCCACCGACATCGCCGCCGTCCAGGCCGGGTTGAGCAGCGAGAGCAGGGTGAAGCCAATGATCTGAGTGACCAGGCCCACGGTCAGCATGCGCTGGATGCCGTAGCGCGTGGCCAGCCAGCCGCCGATCAGGTTGGCCAGCACGCCAGCCGCCTCGTACAGCAGGAACAGAAACGCCAGCGTGAACGGCGAGTAACCGAGCTGATAGAAGTGCAGCAGCACCAGCATGCGCAGCGCGCCGTCGGTGAGCGTGAAGCCCCAGTAGGCGGCGGTGACGATGGCGTAGTTGCGGGTCGCGGTGTTCATGGGGCCGCAATCAGATGCCGACAGCTTCCAGATGGCAGGCCAGATCGACCATGCGGGTGGCGTAGCCCATTTCATTGTCGTACCAGGCGTAGACCTTGAGCAGGGTGCCGTCGGTCACCAGGGTCGAAAGGCCATCGACAATGGCGCTGCGCGTGTCGCGGGCGTAATCGGCGCTCACCAGCGGGCGGCTCTCGTAGCCCAGGATACCGGCCAGTGAGCCGCGGGCCGCAGCTTCAAACCGGCTGTGGTCGCGCGGTTCAGCTCGAACACGCAGTCGGTCAGCGAGGCGTTGAGCGCCGGCACGCGCACCGCGTGGCCGTTGAGCTTGCCTTTGAGTTCGGGATAGATCAGCGCGATGGCGGTGGCGCTGCCCGTGGTCGTGGGCGCCAGGTTCACCATGGCGCTTCGGGCGCGACGCAGGTCTTTGTGCGGCGCGTCCACCACCCCGTTGGTGTTGGTCGGGTTGTGCAGCGTGGTGATCTGGCCATGCTTGATGCCAATGACCTCGTGCACCACCTTGACCACGGGCGCCAGGCAGTTGGTGGTGCAGCTGGCGGCGGTCACGATGCGGTCGCGCGCGGGTTGGTACAGGTGCTCGTTCACGCCCACCACGATGTTCAACACGCCACCCACTTTGATCGGCGCGGCCACGATCACCCGCTTGGCGCCACGGTCCAGGTGGCCCTGGATCGTTTCGGGCGTGAGGAACTTGCCGGTGCACTCGAGCACCAGATCCACGCCCAAGTCTCCCCAGGGAATGT
>JAIFNE010000193.1 GCA_020047875.1 Hydrogenophaga sp. | reverse complement strand
CTGACGGTGCTGAACCTGGCGCAGATGGGTGTGAAAGACATCTGGGCCAAGGCCAACAGCCCGCAACACGGCCGCATTGCCGAGCGGGTGGGCGCGCACCATGTGATCTACCCTGAGGCCGACATGGGCGAGCGGGTGGCCCACCTGGTGACCGGCAAGATGATGGACTTCATCGAGTTCGACGACGGTTTTGCGATCGCCAAGACCCGAGCGCCCATGGAGACGCACAACAAGACGCTGGCGGTCTCGAACGTGCGCAAGAAGCACGGCGTGACGGTGGTGGGCATCAAGCGCCGCCACCAGGACTTCATTTACGCCAAGCCCGAGACCGAGATCAAACCCGGCGACCACCTGATCCTGGCCGGGCCAACGCCCCTGGTTGAAAAGTTCGCGGCGCTGTATTGAGACCGCCAGCGCAAACCCGCGCCGTTCAGCTGGCCTGTGCCCCGCGCAGATAGGTCACAAAGCGCTGGGCGGGGGCGGCCAGCGGCGCGTCGCTGCGCCAGACAATCGACCACTGTCGCTGAATCGGGAAGTCTTCCACCGCCAGTTGAACCCAGGGCGCGCCGGTGTCGCCCGGCGTGGTCGACAGCGCGCTGCTCTGCACCGTGAGCGCAGAAATCACCGCCAGCCCCAGACCGGCGCCCACCGCGTGTTTGAGGGCTTCGTTGCTGCCCAGGCTCATGGCGATGCGTGGGCTGAAGCCGTGGTCGGCAAAGTGTTTTTCGGCCACCAGCCGGGTGCCGCTGCCGGCTTCGCGCATCAGCCAGCGCTCGCCCGCCAGCTCGGCCAGCGGCACCGGCTGCGCGCTGGCCGCGCGCGGGTGCCCGCGCGGCGCGATCACCACCAGCGGGTTGTCCAGAAACGGCTGGCTGTGCAGCGGCAGCGCCTGGGGCGGCAGCATCATGACGGCGAGGTCGTCGGCCTGGTTACGCAGCCGGGCGATCACGCGGTCGCGGTTTTCCACCGCCAGATCGATCTCCACCCCGGGGTGCAGCGCGGCGAACGGCCCCAGCAGGTCGGGCACGAAATACTCGGCCGTGGTCACCGCGGCGATGCGCAGACGCCCCCGCAGCAGGCCGCTGAGGTCGCCCAGCCGGTCTTCAAAGCGCTGCCAGCAGCCGGCGATGTCGGCCACCGTGGCTTGTAGCGCCTCGCCCGCGGGGGTGAGCCGGATGCCGCGCCCCAGCGGCTCCAGCAGCGGCTCGCCCACCAGCGCGGCCAGCTCGCGCAGCTGCACGCTCACCGTGGGCTGGCTCACATGCAGCTCCCGCGCGGCCTGCGTGACCGACATCAGGCGGGCGGTGGCCTCGAAGGCGCGCAGTTGCTGGGGCGAGGTGCGCAGCAGGCGCTGGATGGGGGTGGGCATGGCGGGGCGTGATGGAGCAGGCAAGAACTCGCCAAATCATAGTTCCAGGACTATGTGTTCAATGAAAACAAAGTATTTTTCTTTATGGGTTGGTTTCCCTACAGTGCGGACATCTTCAACGCCCCAACAGGAAACACCATGAAAAACGACACCCCGAACCCGCTGCTTGCCGCTGCCGCCCCCGCCGGCGATCGCGCCGCCGACACGCTGGTGCCGATCACCGTGGCCCACGGCGACGGCATTGGCCCGGAGATCATGGAAGCCACGCTCAAGGTGCTCATGGCCGCTGGCGCGCGCATCGCGCCCGAAACCATCGAGATTGGCGAAAAGCTCTACCACGCGGGCCACAGCAGCGGCATTGCGCCCGAGTCGTGGGACAGTCTGCGGCGCACCAAGGTGTTCCTGAAAAGCCCGATCACCACGCCCAGCGGCGGCGGCTACAAGAGCCTGAACGTGACCATCCGCAAGACGCTGGGCCTGTATGCCAACGTGCGCCCCTGCGTGAGCTACAGCCCGTTCGTGGCCACCAAGCACCCCAAGCTCGATCTGGTGATCGTGCGGGAAAACGAGGAAGACCTGTACGCCGGCATCGAGCACCGCCAGACCGACGAGGTGTTCCAGTGCCTGAAGCTGATCACGCGCCCGGGCTGCGAAAAGATCGTGCGCTACGCGTTTGAATACGCGCGGGCCAACGGCCGGCGCAAGGTCACTTGCATGAGCAAGGACAACATCATGAAGATGACCGACGGCCTGTTCCACCAGGTGTTCGACGAGATCCGGGTGGACTACCCCGAGATCGCCACCGACCACATGATCATTGACATCGGCGCAGCCCGGCTGGCCACGCGGCCGGAGCAGTTTGATGTGATCGTCACGCCCAACCTGTATGGCGACATCATCAGCGACATCGCCGCCGAGATGACCGGCAGCGTGGGCCTGGCGGGCAGCGCCAACATTGGCGAACACGTGGCGATGTTCGAGGCCATCCACGGCAGCGCGCCCGACATCGCGGGCAAGGGCATTGCCAACCCCAGCGGCCTGCTGCTGGGCGCGGTGATGATGCTGGTGCACATTCGCCAGCCGGAAGTGGCGGCCAAGATTCACAACGCCTGGCTGTGCACCCTGGAAGACGGTGTGTTTACCGCCGACCTGCAGAGCCAGGGCAAGCCGCAGACCCAGCGCGGCATTCCGATGCCGTTTGGCAGCATGGACTTTGCCGACGCCATCATCGAGCGCCTGGGCCGGCTGCCAGCGCAGTTCAAGCCGGTGAGCTACCAGAACGCGCCGCTGCCCAAGACGCCAGCGGCCGCCAAACCGCTGTATGTGCGCGCGCCCGCCGCCAAAAAGGCGCTGGTGGGGGTGGATGTGTTTGTGCACCAGTCGGCCCTGAGCGCCGACGATCTGGCGGTGCAGCTCAAGGCCAGCAACACCGCCGCACTCCAGCTGCAGATGATCACCAACCGCGGCGTGAAGGTGTGGCCGGGTGGCTTCCCTGAAACCTTCTGCACCGACCACTGGCGCTGCCGCTTCGTGGCCGCCACGCCCGCCGGCGAGATCGCGCAGCGCGACATCGTGGCGCTGCTGGGCACACTCACCGAAGCCGGTGTGGACGTGATCAAGACCGAAAACCTCTGCACCTTTGACGGCGTGAAGGGTTTTGCGCTGGGGCAGGGGCAGTGAAACCGCGGCCGCCCCGTGATTGCAGACGGGGTGCGCCTAGGAGCCCGTCAGGCTTGGGGCGTTTAAAGCGAGGATCGGCCCCAGGGTGCACAGCTTTCGACAATTGGGGGGCAGATTTCAGTTAAGCAGCAAGACCGGCGCTCGGGTAGCGAATTGAGCGCTGTTTGAGGCCGTGAGGCGTGTCGTCAGCACAATCTCAGGCGTTGACGATCGTCCGCACTTCGTCGAGGCTGGTTAGGCCTTGCAACACCTTCTCGACGCCGTCCTGGCGCAGCGTGCGCATACCCTCGCGCATGGCTTGTTCCTGCAGTTCTTCGGCGCGAGCGCCACGCTGCACCAGCCGGCGCAGGTCGCGTGACACGGTCAGCAGCTCGTGGAAACCCAGCCGTCCTTTGTAGCCCGTGCCATCACAGGCCTTGCAGCCGGGGCTGTGGTGGTGGACCAGGCGGCCGTTGGTGCCGAAACGCTGTACCCAGTCGGCGAGAAGACCCGCGGGGTCGCGACGCAGTTCTTCTGGCATGGCATGCAGATAGTCTTGCAACCATTCGTCCACCAGCTCAGCGGGCGCTGGCGTGGCGGTGCGGCACTGCGTGCACAACCGCCGCCCCAGCCGCTGCGCCAGCACCGCCAGCAACGAGTCAGCGAAGTTGAACGGGTCCATGCCCATGTCCAGCAGGCGGGTGATGGTCTCAGGCGCGCTGTTGGTGTGCAGCGTTGAAAACACCAGGTGGCCGGTGAGCGAGGCCTCGATTGCCATGCGGGCGGTTTCGGTGTCGCGTATTTCGCCCACCATGATCACGTCAGGGTCGGCGCGCAAAAAGGCGCGCAGCGCCTTGGCAAAGGTCCAATCGATCTTGGGATTGACCTGCACCTGGCGCAGCCCGGGCTGGGTGATCTCCACGGGGTCTTCGGCCGTCCAAATTTTAGTCTCGGGCTGGTTGATGTGGCCCAGCGCCGAATGCAAGGTGGTGGTTTTGCCCGAACCGGTGGGGCCAACACACAACACCATGCCGTAAGGGCGGGTGATGGCGGCGCGCAGGCCGTTGTAGTTGGCCGACGACAGGCCAATGCCCTCCAACGGCAACGGCTTGGAAGACGCCAGCAGCCGCATCACCACATCCTCGAATCCCTGCATGGTCGGAATGGTGGCTACCCGCAGCTCCAAGCTGTGCTGGGGCGAGAAACGGCTGAAGACGATCTTGCCGTCTTGCGCGCGGCGGCGCTCGGCGATGTCAAGCTCGCACATGATCTTGATGCGCGAAACCACAGCGGCACGGTAGGTGTGGGGCAGCTCCATGTGCAGGTGCAAATGGCCATCGCGCCGAAAGCGGATTCGGATTTTCTCCCGCTCAGGCGGACATTCGATGTGGATGTCCGAGGCGCCCTGTTGTGCGGCATCGATGATGAGGGTGTTGATCAGGCGTACCAGGGAGTTGTCGGACTGCTCTGGGACGCGCTCGTCTAAGTTGTCCTCGTCTTTGGCCGAGTGCTCCAGGCTTTGCAGCAGCGCGCCGCTGGTGAGCGGTTCATCGTCGCCATCTCGAAGCGGGCTGTGGGTGGCATCGGTGTCCAGGCCGTGCTTGTGATAGGACTGCGCCAGGCCGCTGCCCAGGGCACCGATCTGGGGCAGCGCAGGCACCACGCGGAGCTGGGTCAAGAACTCCAGCTCGGTGATGAGGTTGCGCCGTGACGGATCGTCCATGGCCACGACCAGGCGACCCTGGCGCAGCAGCAGCGGCAGCACTTGCAGCCGCAAAGCCACTGCGTGTGGCACCACCTTGAGTGCCTCGACGTCGATCGGAAAGGTCAGTACATCGACCATCGGGTAACCCATTTTGTGGGCCAATGCGGTGCGCAGCTTCTCGCGCGTGATCACTCCGTTGCGCACCAGCAGTTCACCCAGCGGAATACCTTTGTCTTCTGCCTGCAAGCGCAGCGCGTTGTCGAGTTCGGTGGCGGTGATCAGGTCCAGCGCAATCAGGGCCTCGCCCAAACGCATCACCGGCAAATTGCGCTGCACTTCTATGGCTTCAAGCAACTGCTCTGGCGTGATGATCTGGTGGTTGACCAGAACATCACCGATCCGCTGTTGCCGCAACTCGGTTTGCGT
The DNA here is from genome assembly GCA_020047875.1 of Hydrogenophaga sp. Classification (GTDB taxonomy): domain Bacteria; phylum Pseudomonadota; class Gammaproteobacteria; order Burkholderiales; family Burkholderiaceae_C; genus Hydrogenophaga. The sequence continues at coordinate 11,550 of JAIFNE010000193.1, read as the reverse complement.
TTGCACCGCCATCGATACCTGTAAGTCGGTCACATGCGCCTGATCCACCAGAATCTCGCCCATGCGCGCGCCCACGGTGAAGTTTTGGTAGGCGTGCCTGGGGATGAACATTCGAGAAGTCACGCCGGTCTGGTCTTGCGGTGGAAACAGAAACAGGCCCTGCTGAACTTCGACATGCCCCACGGTGAGCCCCTGCAAATCAGCGCCGTCGGTCATCTTGATCAGGTAGGCGGCTTCGGGCCGATGGGCCAACAGGGCCTCGTGAGGGTCGCCGCTAGCCGTCTGCTCCGGCCGTATGGGTTCGTCCAGCGTCAGTTGCCCCAGCTGCGAGAACTTCAGCGCGATCGGGCGCCCCACGCCGGGCACATGAACGCTCACCTCTTCGCGCTCAAGATCAAACTCCAGCAGTTGGACACGGTTGCGTTTGCCGCCCATGCCTTGGACCTCGCATGCCACAGGTCCCTGGGTGTGCTGCACACGGGGGTAGGCAGCAAATGGCGGCGTGGGCCAATCAAACGCGTTGGCCCGCAGGTTGAGCGCGCTCACAGCTTGGGTGTCGTTGAGAGGCATGGTGGTGGTCGAGATAGGCGGCGTGGACGGGTTTGTCGGAAACGGATCTTGGTTTAGACCGTTTTAAAAGCATCCCGTTATACACAAGCTTCAATACTGAACCAACCCTGGATCTCGCTAATTGGAGGGGAGAGGCCAGCGAAGTTTGCTAGAGAACAGCCCTGAGTTCCCAAGATGGGAGCGGGCCTACGTAGCCCTTTTGGCAAAGCAAAATTCAGCCCCCAGGTGGCAGACGTACCAGCAAGCCAGCCCATGCTTACAAAGCGGTGGCATGGCGCACCGCCGCACGATCGGCAACGCTCTGGGGCGGTCGGTCATGAACGTTTGCAAGATCACAAACGCGGCCCAGGCCCACAGCGTGCCAGCGGTGCAAGGTGCCCCATGCGGGAGTTCTGAGCCAGCGCCCAGCGAGATGAAATGGGCCAGATGTTTCATCAGGAAGCGCCAGCTCGGGTGCGTGAGCGGGGCGAGCGCGGGAGCGGCATCGCTGGGGTTGGCGGTGATGGCCTGCAGCTCTCAGACATGCGGTCATGGCCTTGACTTGCAGGCGATGCACAGCGTTCAGCGCAACGGCGGCTCGTATCGGATGCGACAAGCAAAACGCTCATCGCCATTTCAGAACGCCGGCCACTGTGCCGATATGCGAGCAAACCCAGCTGGAGTCCATTGCCAGGCCCTGCCTGCATCGCACAAAGACAGCATGAACAAAAACTCTCTTCAAATATCGGGACGCGATTGCGCCCGGCGCCCATGAATAGCCGACTCGCGGTACTTTTGCCGGCTGCCGTGCTGCTCGCGGGGCTGGCTGCAACAGCTCTGGGGACAACATGGCTGCACCTGCGCACCCAGGCGGAAGCGCAGATGGCGTTTAAGCGGATCGTGGCTCAGGGCTCGAACGAGATCAGCGAGCGTTTTCGCAAGCCCGTTTACGGCCTGAACGGCGCCCGCGGGGTCTATGCCACCCACTCGGAAGTGCGACGCGACACCTTTCGGCGATATGTCAATTCCAGAAACCTGCCGGTGGAGTTTCCCGGCGTGCGCGGCTTTGGCTTCATTGAGCAGGTGGAGCGCGCCGATCTCGCGGCCTTCATCGCCGCCGAGCGCGCAGACGATGCCCCTGACTTTGCGCTGCGCCAACTGGAGCTGAAGAACGAGCCCGATCTTTTTGTCATCAAGTTCATCGAGCCGGCAGCGAACAACCAAGGCGCGGCCGGGCTGGACATTGGCTCGGAAGCGGTACGGCGACAAGGTGCGCTGCTGGCGCTGGAGACCGGGGAGGCGACGACCACCGGCATGGTGACGCTGGTTCAGGACCAGCGAAGCAGCGCGGGTGTTCTGCTTTATGTGCCGCTGTTCGCGGACCCCGCCCCAAACGCAGCGCCCGGCACACGCGGCGAGCTTCGGGGGCTGCTTTACGCGCCCATCGTGATCCACGAGTTGCTGGCGGGCCTGAACGACGTCACGGCAGGCCGTGTGCACATCGAGATCTTCGACACCGCCAGTGGCACGACGAGCGGCCAAAAGATGTTCGACGCAGCCGAGAACTTGGCGCCGCAGACCACCGGCACCCTAGCGCCAGCTGCGCGCTTCAACGCAGCGCCTGCTGCGCGCTTTGAGATCGTGCGCGTCATCGACGTACCGGGTCGTTTGCTGACAATGCGGGTGCGCAGCACTCCCGCTTTCGAGGCAGCCCACTCGAGCAGCAATGCCTGGCTGCTTGGTTTGGTGGGCCTGTTCGCCAGTGGCCTGCTGGCCGCGCTGCTGCGCCAGCAGATCACCGGCCGCAGCCGCGCCGAACGCCAGGCGCAGTTGATGACGGCCGATTTGAGCCGGCTGGCGCTGGTGGCACGCCACACCAGCAACGCCGTGGTCATCACCGACGCGCAACGCCGCATCACCTGGGTCAACGAGGGCTTTGAGCGCATCACGGGCTATGAGGCGGCCGAGGTCATGGGACGTTCACCGGGCGCCTTCTTGCAGTACGAGGCCACCGATGCTGGCACCGTGCAGGCGCTGCGCATGGCGCTGAACGCCGGCGAGGGCTTTCGGGGTGAGTTGCTGAACCGCGGAAAGCTTGGGCAGACCTACTGGCTGGACATCGACATTCAGCCACTGCGTGACGAACAAGGCACGCTCACCGGGTTCATGGCCATCGAAAGTGACATCACCGAACGCAAGGCGGCAGAGAACGTTTTGGCGCGTGAACGCCAGAGTTTGCAAAACATCATTGAGGGCACGCAGGTTGGCACCTGGGAATGGAACGTTGAGACGGGGCAAACGGTGCTCAACGAACGCTGGGCGCAGATTGTTGGCCGCACCCTGGCCGAGCTGGGCCCGACCTCGATCCAGACCTTGGCCGATCTGACGCACCCAGACGACCTGAAGCGATCAGCACTGGCCCAGGAGCAGCACTTCGATGAGCTCACCGATGCGTACGAGTGCGAGGCACGGGTGCGTCACCGCGACGGCCACTGGGTGTGGGTGTTGGACCGAGGCAAGCTGTTTACCCGCTCTGAAGACGGGCGCCCGCGCTGGATGGCGGGTACCCGTATGGACATCACCGAGCGCAAGCAGGCCGAAACCGCACTGCGCGCCAGCCAGGCGCTGCTGGGCCAGACCGGGCGCATTGGGGGCGTTGGCGGCTGGGAGCTTGATGTTGCCACCCAGGCCTTGTCGTGGACCGAAGAGACCTGCCGTATCCACGGTCTTGCGCCCGGTCACCAGCCGACCCTGGAGGAAGCAGTGGGCTACTACACGCCCGAGTCTCGGCAGCTGATTGAGCAGGCCGTGGCGCAGGCAATCGCTCACGGTCAGCACTGGGATCTGGAACTGCGCTTGGTCACCGCCAAGGGCCGCTCCATCTGGGTGCGGTCTGTGGGCGAACCCGAATTTTCTGAAGGCAAGCCTGTGCGCCTGCTCGGCGCCTTCCAGGACATCACGGTCCGGCGGATGCTGGAAACCGAACTGCGGGCCAAGAACGAGCTGGTCAACAGCGTGATTGAAAACCTGCCCTGTGGCCTGAGCGTGTTCGATGGGGACCTCAACCTGGTGGCGGCCAACCGTGAGTTCCGCCGCCTGCTGGATTTTCCCGACTGGCTGTTCGAGACGCCGATTGCGAGTTTTGAGAGCGTCATCCGTTTCAATGCCGAACGCGGCGAGTATGGCGACGGTGACATCGAAACCACCGTGCGGCAGATCGTTGAAAAGGCACGCCAGCCGATGCAACCGCACCAGTTCGAGCGCGTGCGCCCAGACGGCACGCCGCTGGAGGTTCGCGGCGCGCCCATGCCGGGTGGCGGCTTCGTCACCACCTACACCGACGTCAGTGCGCGCAAGGCCGCCGAGGCCGAGGTGCAGCGCAGCGCCAGCCTGCTGCGGGGCGCCATCGACGTCATCGACGAGGCGTTCGTGCTCTACGACCCCGACGACCGCCTGGTGCTGTGCAACGAAAAATACCGCCAAATCTATCCCAGTGTGGCGCACCTGATGGTGCCCGGCGTCCGCTTCGAGGACCTCGTCCGCACAGGAGCGGAGGCCGGTGATTACGTGGACGCCGTCGGCCGCGTCGACGCCTGGGTGGCCGAACGCGTGGCTGCGCACCAAGCGGGCAACACCACCCTGGTGCAAAAACACAGCAACGGCCGCACGCTGCGCATCGTCGAGCGCAAGATGGCCGATGGCCACATCGTCGGCTTTCGCATCGACGTCACGGAACTGACCCGCGCCACCGAAGCGGCCGAGAAGGCCTCGCTGGCCAAGAGCCAGTTTCTGGCCAACATGAGCCACGAGATCCGCACGCCAATGAATGCCATTCTGGGCATGCTGGCGCTGCTGCGCCGCACCGAGCTGAACACGCGCCAGGCCGACTACGCCGTCAAGACCGAGGGCGCGGCCCGTTCGCTGCTGGGGCTGCTGAACGACATTCTGGACTTCAGCAAGGTCGAGGCCGGCAAGATGGCGCTGGATCCGCACCCCTTCCGCGTTGACGAGTTGTTGCGCGACCTGGGCGTGGTGTTGTCTGCCAATGTGGGGGACAAGCCAGTGGAACTGCTGTTCGACATCGACCCCACGCTGCCGCGCATGCTGGTGGGTGACGCGATGCGACTGCAGCAGGTGCTCATCAACCTGTGCGGCAATGCCGTCAAGTTCACGGCCGAGGGCGAGGTGGTGTTGTCAATGCGGGTGCTGCAGCACCACGCTGATGCGGTGACGCTGCACGTGGCCGTGCGCGACACTGGTATCGGCATCGCACCGGAGAACCAGGCCCACATCTTCAGCGGCTTCACGCAGGCCGAGGCCAGCACCACCCGGCGCTTTGGCGGCACAGGTCTGGGTGTGGTCATCTGCCAGCGGCTGGTGGCGATGATGGGTGGCGAACTCACGCTGGACAGCGCGCTGGGCCGGGGCAGCACCTTCCAATTCACGCTGACCCTGCCTGTGGGTGAAAGCGTTGATTCGCCAGCGCAGTTGCCGCCCACGGGACTGCGCGCGCTGGTGGTCGACGACAACCCGACCGCTCGCGAACTGTTGGGTCTCATGACCAAGAGCCTGGGTTGGCATGTCGATCTCGCTGCCAGCGGCGAAGAGGCGCTGGCGCAGCTGGCGGCTCACAAGGCCGTTGGTGAGCAATACGACGTTGTTTTTATGGACTGGCAGATGCCGGGTCTGGACGGCTGGGAAACCACGAGCCGCATCCGAGACGGGGACCTTGTCGAGGGCGCGCCGGTGGTGGTGATGGTGACGGCCCACGGCCGCGAGAAGCTGGAGCAGCGCAACAGCGACGAGCAGACCAAGCTGGATGCGTACCTTGTCAAGCCAGTGACGGCGTCAATGCTGCTCGATGCCGTGGTGGACGCACGCCAGCGGCGAGACCTGCCGCATCTCTCACGGGGGCAAGTATCTGCAGCCACCAGCGGAGGACCACGCCTGCTCGGCCTTCGCCTGCTGCTGGTCGAAGACAACCTGAACAACCAGCAGGTGGCGCGTGAGCTGCTGGAAGACGAAGGCGCTACGGTGCAGATTGCCAACAACGGGCTGGAGGGCGTTGAAGCCGTGGCAGCCGCAGACCCGCCCTTCGACATCGTGCTGATGGACCTGCAGATGCCGGTGATGGACGGCTTCACCGCCACCGCCCGCATCCGGCAAGACCTGGGCCGCACCCTTCTACCCATCGTGGCCATGACCGCCAACGCGATGGCCAGCGACCGCGAAGCCTGCCTGGCTGCGGGCATGAACGAACACATCGGCAAGCCCTTTGATATCGACCGGCTGGTGGCCCTGCTGCACCGACTGGCAGGGCGCGCAGAACTGGTGCTGCCTGGCGAGGGGGCGCCTTCAGCGGCGAAAGCCAACACGCTACCACCAGCAGTGCAGGCGGCGGCCGTTGCGGCGGGCGTTGAGCTGATGCCCGCACTGCAGCGAATGGGTGGAAAGCCCGCCTTTTATGCACGCGTGCTGCGCATGACCCTGCAAGACTTCGGCAGCCTGGCGCACACGCTGCAGCAGCCCATGACCGATGCCGATGTGGTCACGGCCGCGCGCACGTTGCACACCGTCAAGGGCCTGGCAGCCACGCTGGGCATCACGGCCCTGGCCCAGGAAGCCGCGGCGGCCGAGACAAAGCTGTCGGTGGGCCCGTCAGCCGCGCTGGCCATGCCGATCTGCGCAGCCGTCGGCGCTGCAATGGCAGCTGCCTTGCCAGCGCTGAGCGCACTGATCGAGCGACTGCGCGAGAGCGAGGCCGAAGGGGCTGCTCCACCGACCGCCGTCGCCAGCGGTAAGTCAGGCGACCCCGCAGCCTTTCACCAGCGGCTGACCGAACTGGCCGCACTGCTGGAGCAATCCGACATGCAAGCCACCGAACTTACATTGGCCATGCGGCCGCTGGTTGGCCAATCGCTCGGCCCGTTGTGGAATCAGCTCGACGACGCTGTCGGCTCGCTCGACTTCGAGGGTGCCTCCTCGCTGTGTCAGCAGCTGCTTCAGGAAACGAAATCACCATGACGCAACACCTGCCCGCGCTAGACATCGAGCAACGCCCGCCCCGCCTGCTGGTGGTGGACGACCAGCCCGCCAACATCCAGGCCGTCTACCAGGCCTTCAGTGCCGACCACCAGGTGCTGATGGCCACTGGCGGCGAACAGGCGCTGAAGGTGGCCGTGGCCAAGCAGCCTGACCTCATCTTGCTGGACGTGGTGATGCCGGGCATGGACGGCCACGAGGTGTGCCAACGCCTGAAGGCCGACCCGGCCACGCGGGACATCCCGGTGATCTTTGTCACTGGGCACAGTGACGAGGCGGCCGAGACCATGGGACTGTCGCTCGGTGCGGTGGACTTCATCAGCAAGCCGATCAACCCGACCATCGTTCGGGCGCGTGTAAAGACCCATCTCACGCTGAAGGCGCAGGCCGACCTGCTTCGCCAGTACGTGTACATCGATGGGCTCACAGGCGTGCGCAACCGGCGAAGCTTCGACGAGCAGCTGGCCAGCGAATGGGGCCGCGCCATGCGCGACAACACCGCACTGAGCGTTGTCATGGTCGATGTCGATTTTTTCAAACGCTACAACGACCATTACGGCCATCTGGCCGGCGATGCCTGCCTGCGCAGCGTGGCCAGCTCCTTGCGCCAGGCCACGAAGCGGCCGGGCGACCTGGTGGCGCGCTACGGTGGCGAGGAGTTTGCGTGTCTGTTGCCCGGAACGCCCCTGGAGGGCGCACTCTTCTTCGCGCAGCAAATGGGTGCGGGGATCGAGGCCTTGGGCCTGGTGCACGAAGACTCACCCGTGGGTCCGAACGTGACGGTGAGCCTGGGTGTGTGTGCGATTCACGGTCGCGCGCCGGGCAGCGCAGACGCTTTGCTGCTCGCGGCCGACGCACAGCTCTACCGCGCGAAGGAATCGGGGCGTAATCGAGCCTGCGGCGGCTTGATGCCGTCCTTGCCAGACCGAGCAGCTGTCAGCAGCTGAAGCAACCCGGCAGTCCCAACCAAGGGGTGGGCATGCACGGTCCTTCTTACGTGCTTCTGTTTGGCGTCAGATTCCAATTGAATGTGCCCACAACGCAGTGTTTGATGGTGTGTAGGCAGTCCGACCAAGCCAACCCAGGCGTTGGCTGCACTTTTCCGATTTCAGGGCAGCGGCCGGGGCGCGAAGGTGTGGCTGGGTGGCTTCCCTGAAACCTTCTGCACCGACCACTGGCGCTGCCGCTTCGTGGCCACCGCGGCAGACGGCGAGATCGCGCAGCGCGACATCGTGGCGCTGCTGGGTGCCCTGACCGAGGCCGGTGTGGACGTGATCAAGACCGAAAACCTCTGCACCTTTGACGGCGTGAAGGGTTTTGCGCTGGGTCAGGGGCAGTAAGCAGCGGCCCTGGCGCTGGACGCCCGCGCCGGGTGGCTCAGGTGGTGCGGCGCAGAAAGTCGAGCACCGCCTGCTCGGCCTGGGCTTGGTCGGCAAAGCCTTCGTGACCGCCGTCGAGTTCGAGCAGCGTGGCGCGGGCCGCGCCGCGCCGCTGCATGAGGGCGCGCGCGTCGGCCAGGGGCACCGTGTCGTCTTGCCGGCCGTGCACCAGCAGCACCGGGCAGCGCGCCTGGGCCAGCGTGGCCTGCGGCGCGATGCGGTCGAAGCGGGCGCCGATCACGGCCTCGATGTAGCGGTTCACCAGCCAGCCCAGCGGCCAGAAAGGCACGCGGTAGGCCGCCAGCCAGCGGCGCATGACCTGCTCGGGATGGGCAAAGGCTGAAACGCTGACCGCGGCCGCCAGACCCGGGCGGCGCGAGGCCACCAGCAGCACCGCGGCGGCGCCCACCGAATGGCCCAGCGCGGCCAGGCGCTGCGGGTCGACGCCGGGTTGTTGGGCCAGCCAGTCGAGTGCTGCGTCGAGATCGTCGGCAAAAGTGGGCAGCGAGCTGTGGCCGCCGCGTGTGCTGCGGCCGTGGTTGCGCGCTTCAGGCAGCAGCACCGAGTAGCCGGCGGTGTGCAGGGCCTGGGCGGCGGGCAGCAGGGTGCTGGCGTTGCCGCTCCAGCCGTGCAGCAACACGGCGGCAGGTGCGCTGGCCGCGGCGCTGCCGGGCGCGGGCAGGTACCAGGCAAACAGGCGCTGGCCCGCGCGGCCGGGTATCTGGACCTCCTGTGCCGGCAGGCCAAGATCTGCGGGGGTGGCGCCTTCGGTGCTGGCGGCGGGCGCGAGCCCCCGGTGCAGCAGCTGGCGCGCGCCGAGCAGCGCGGCGGCCACGCCTCCAGCGAGTGCGATCCAGAACCAGGGCAGGGCAAGCGTCATGGGCGGTAACCGGGCTTTTCAGGCCATCAGCTCGGTGGGCAGGGTGAAGGTGGAGCGCTGGCCGAGATGCTGGCTGTGTTCGGCCAGCCAGGTGTCGGCGGCCTGGCGTCCAATGTCATGCAGCTGCTGCAGGAAAGCGCGATTGGTCTGGGTTTTGCTGGACGCGCCGAACTGTGACAGCCCGGCACCGGCGTCGAGCCGATGCAGGCGCAGGTCGTCGATGCGGCGAAACAGCGGGCGGCGGTAGGCGCCGTCGGGGCGGCCGGCGTCGGCCAGCACTTCCTTGATGAGGCCAATGGTGCGCAGCTCTTTGATGAGGCTGGCGTTGAAGGTGACTTCGCTGGCGCGGTCCAGGATGTCCTCGGCGCTGGTGGGCAGGGTGTCGCGCCGGCTGGGGTTGATCTGCACCAGCAGCAGGTCGTCGGCGTCGGTCTCGGCGATCAGCGGCAGCAGCGCGGGGTTGCCGGCGTAGCCACCGTCCCAGTAGCCCTCGCCGTCGATTTCCACCGCCTGGAACAGCAGCGGCAGGCAGGCCGAGGCGAGCACCATGTCGGCGGTGAGTTCGCCCTGGCGGAAGATGCGCAGTTCGCCGGTGGACACCCGCGTGGCGGCGATGAAGAGCTGGGTGCGGTCGCAGGCGCGCACGGCCTCGAAGTCCACCGTGTCGGCCAGGATGTCGCGCAGCGGGTTCAGGTTGAGCGGGTTGAGCTGGTAGGGCGAGAGCTGGCTACCCATGTACTGCGCGGCCTGTTGCAGCGGCGCGATCCAGGGCTTGAGCCAGGGACTGTCGGGGCCAAAGAGGGCGCCCAGCGGCGATTCGTGCAGCTGGCTGAAGGGTGAGGCGTCGGACACCCGGGTCCAGAAGCGGCGCAGCGCGGCGCGCGCGCCTTCGCGCCCGTCGTCCATCAGGCCGGCGGCGAGCGCCACCGCGTTCATGGCGCCGGCACTGGTGCCGCTGACGCCGGCGATCTCCAGCCGCTCGTCTTCCAGCAGCCGGTCGAGCACGCCCCAGGTGAAGGCGCCGTGGGAGCCGCCGCCTTGCAGGGCGAGGTCGATGCGCAGCCGCGGCCGGCGTGTTGCCGCTCGGGCCGGTTTTTTCAGGGCGGGGGCTGACGGGGTGCGTGGCATGGCGGTTCTCCAAACACCGTGGGTCGGTGGGGTTGCTCATTGTGCAGCGCAGCAGAGGCGGCAACCGGCTCTGGGACAATCGCCGCCTTCATGAGCGAACACACCACCCCCGCCGCCGAGCCCGCTACCCCACCGCGCGGTCCGCTGGCGCGCGAGGCGCTGGCGCTGGCCGCGTTCGACCACCTGGTGGCGCATTCTTCGGGGTTTCGCGCGCGCGCGGGCCAGCGCGACATGGCGGCCCACATCGCCGAAACGCTGAGCCTGGTGGACTGGCCCAACACCGACGACGCCGCGTCCCCTGCCGCGGCCGACGCGCCGCCGGGCGAGCGCGCGATTGCCGTGGTGCAGGCGGGCACCGGCGTGGGCAAGTCGGCGGCCTACGCGGCCACCGTGATCCCGCTGGCGCTGGCGCACCAGAAGCGGGTGATTCTTTCCACCGCCACCGTGGCGCTGCAGGAGCAGCTGATGGCCAAGGACTTGCCGGCGCTCTCGGCTGCGCTACCGCAGCCGTTCAGCTTTGCGCTGGCCAAGGGGCGCGGGCGCTATGTGTGCCGCCTTCAAGCTGGACCAGCTCAGCGGCGGCGATGCGGCCAGCGCCGACCTGTTCGAGAGCGACGACGCGCCCGAGAGCGCCAGCCAGAGCCCCGAGGCGCTGGCCGCGCACACGCTGGCCAGCGCCGCCACCAGCGCGCGCGCCGCCGAGCGCTGGACCGAGCGCGCCCGGCAGTACGCCCAGTGGTCTGAGAGGCTGGACGCAGGCGACTGGGACGGCGACCGCGACCAGCTGGCCGACCCGCCCGAGGCCGATCTGTGGAGCCCGGTGGCGGCCGAGCGCCACACCTGCACCGCGCGCCACTGCCCAAGCTACCAGAGCTGCAGCTATTACCGCGCCCGCGCCCGGCTGGCGCAGGCGCAGGTGATCGTGGTCAACCACGACCTGCTGCTCGCCACGCTGGGACTGCACGCCCTGCCCGCGCCGTCCGACTGTTACCTCGTGCTCGACGAGGCGCACCACCTCGGCGCGGTGGCGCAGGGCCAGTTCACCGAAAGCATGGACCTCATGCGCAGCCAGTGGCTCGACCGCCTGCCGCGCGCGGTGGAAGAGGTGGCCGGCGCGCTGCAGCACACGCCGGGCATCGACGTGCCCGAATTCGCCCGCGAGCTCAAGCGCGCGCAGGGCGAGCTGGCCCGGCTGTCCATGGCGCGCATCACCGCGCTGCCGGCCTGGGACCAGCTCACCGGCCGCACCGCCCGCGCACCCACCGCCCGCGGCGGTTTCGACCCGGCCCACGCGCCGGTGGTGGAGCGCTTCGAGGGCGGCGCGCTGCCACCCGAGTGGATGGAAACCGTGGCCCAGCTCGCCACCCGCTCGGCCGCTCTACTGAAGGTGATGGAAGCGCTGGCGACCCAGCTCAAGGCCAACGCCCGCGACAACCCGGGCGACGCCGCCCGCTGCGCCAAGCTCTACAGCCGCCTGGGCGTGCTCGCGCCCCGCCTGCAGCATGTGCAGGCCACGGCCGACCTCTGGCTGCAAGAACCCAACGCGGGCCAGCCGCCGCTGGCCAAGTGGCT
>JAIFNE010000024.1 GCA_020047875.1 Hydrogenophaga sp. | reverse complement strand
GACATGGCGGCCGAGACGGGCGTGACAAACAGGTTGCCCACCCCCGCGGCGGTGGCGCCAATGAGCACCACCTTGTCGGCGAATTTGCTGGTCGGCACGTTGCCGCTGAGCACGTCGTGGAACGAATCGACCGCAAACGGCGGGCGCCCGTTGCGCTCGGCGTAGAACTGCGGCAACACCAGGCCTTCGTTGCTGGTCGGTATGCGCAGGCTGCCCAGCTGCACGCCGATGCCGGGCACGGCGCGCAGGTCGGCCGGGCCGAGGTTGAGGCTTTGCGCCGCCAGCATCAGCGCCATGGAGGGGACGGCGTGGCCATCAAAATTGACCAGCAGCGCCTCCTGGCGCACCGCGCCGTCGCGGTCTGGGAGCAGGTTCAGGTGGGCCACGGCGCGCGCGGCCTCGCCGATGGCGGCAATCGGCTGCTGGGACTGCGCCGCTGGCACGCCCATGGCGAGAGCGTCTGGCAACGCGCTGCGCCGGGCGAAGGGCGGTAGCGGGCGGTCGGGGCGGCCGGGCGTGGTGCCGAGTGTGAAGATGGAGGGGAGCACCACGCGGTCGGCGTGCTTCAGGCTGGTGGCGAGCATGGCGTCGGCGTCGAGCGCGCGCTCGGCCTCGCCAATGAATGCGGCCGCTGGCGACCCGGCGTCGATCAGGCCGCGCAGCTCACGCAATTTGTCGATGCCGAGAGCGGTCTGGGGCTCGAAGAAAAAGGCGGTATGGCCGATGGACTTGGCGCCGGCCGCAGTGAGCTGATCGATCAGCTGGGCATGGACCTCGCGGGGCCAGGGCCAGCGGCCGATGTTGGCAATGCTCTCGTCGTCAATCGCAATGATGGCGATGCGATCGCTGGGCTGGCGCTCGGTGCGCACGCTCGCAAAGTCGTACAGGCGCCGCTCCAGGCCATTGACCAGATCGGTACCTTGGGCCAGCGCCATCACGCCCAGCAGCACCAGCGCACCCAGCCACGCGTCGGAACGCCACCAGCGGGTGCGTCGGAGCGTCGGGAGGGCAGACGGAGCGGGCAAGCAAGCCTCGGTGTAAGGGTGAACGGTGGTGCGGGCTGGCGGTTCGCCGGGTGGCGATCTGGCCAGCGGGCACGGGCTGCGGGCATTGTCCCGCCGGATGTAACCCGATGTGACAGATCAGGGATGAACGGTGCGATCCACCACGCGCGCGGGCTGAGCCTGACTGCCCAGCCCGCGCAGGTGTTGCTCCCGCTCTGGTTTTTGGTTAACGGCACCAGGCCGCGCAGGCTTGAGCCTTCGCGGGCGAAAAAAAAGGCAATGCTTGCGCATTGCCTTTTCGTTCGTGAGCAAAGTCTCAGGCGCTCACAGCATCGCTTTGAGCAGTCGGGCCATTTCGGACGGGTTGCGCGTGACCTTGAAGCCGCAGGCTTCCATGATGGCGAGTTTGGCGTCTGCCGTGTCGGCGCCGCCAGAGATCAGCGCGCCGGCGTGGCCCATGCGCTTGCCGGGGGGCGCGGTCACGCCGGCGATGAAGCCGACGATGGGCTTCTTCATGTTGTCGCGGCACCATTCGGCGGCCTCGGCTTCGTCTGGCCCGCCAATTTCACCGATCATGATCACGGCGTCGGTGTCGGGGTCGTCGTTAAAGGCGCGCATCACGTCGATGTGCTTCAGGCCGTTGATGGGGTCCCCGCCAATGCCAACCGCGCTGGACTGGCCCAGACCGATTTCGGTCAGCTGTGCCACGGCTTCGTAGGTCAGCGTGCCCGAGCGCGAGACCACACCGATGCGGCCCTTGCGGTGGATGTGGCCGGGCATGATGCCGATCTTGATTTCGTCGGGCGTGATCAGGCCGGGGCAGTTCGGGCCAAGCAGCAGGGTTTTCTTGCCGCCTGCGGCTTCCTTGGCCTTCATCTTGTTGCGCACGACCAGCATGTCCTTGACTGGAATGCCTTCGGTGATGCAGATGGCGAGGTCGAGATCGGCCTCAACCGCTTCCCAGATGGCCGCAGCTGCGCCGGCTGGCGGCACATAGATCACCGACACGGTGGCGCCGGTTTCTGCCGCAGCTTCTTTCACAGACGCGTAGATCGGGATGTTGAAAATCGACTCGCCCGCCTTCTTCGGGTTCACGCCGGCCACGAAGCAGTTCTTGCCGTTCGCGTATTCCTGGCACTTTTCGGTGTGGAACTGACCGGTCTTGCCCGTGATGCCCTGGGTGATGACTTTGGTGTCTTTGTTGATATAGATCGACATGTGAATTCCTTTTGGCGCGTGCTGGTGTTAAGCGGCTTTGACAGCAGCGACCACTTTCTGAGCGGCATCGGCCATGGTGTCGGCGCTGATGATGGGCAGACCGGATTCGGCCAGCATCTGCTTGCCCAGCGCTTCGTTGGTGCCCTTCATGCGGACCACCAGCGGCACGTTGAGGTTGGTGGCCTTGCAGGCGGTGATCACGCCGGTGGCGATGGTGTCGCACTTCATGATGCCGCCGAAGATGTTGACCATGATGGCCTTGACCTTCTCGTTCTTCAGCATGATCTTGAAGGCTTCGGTGACCTTCTCGGGGGTGGCACCGCCGCCCACGTCCAGGAAGTTGGCCGGCTCGGCGCCGTACAGCTTGATGGTGTCCATGGTCGCCATGGCCAGGCCGGCGCCGTTGACCAGGCAGCCGATGTTGCCGTCCAGGGAGATGTAGGCCAGGTCGAACTTGGAAGCTTCGATTTCGGCCGCGTCTTCTTCGTCCAGATCGCGGTAGGCCACGATCTCGGGGTGGCGGAACAGCGCGTTGGGGTCGAAGTTGAACTTGGCGTCGAGCGCCATCAGGTTGCCCTTGGAGTCACAGTTCAGCGGGTTGATCTCCACCAGCGACGCGTCGGTATCCATGTAGCACTTGTAGATCTTGGCGAAGATGTCCACAGCCTGGTCCACGGATGCGCCGGTCAGGCCGATGGCTGCGGCCACCTTGCGCGACTGCGCTTCGGTGATCCCGATCAGCGGGTCGATCATCTCAGTGATGATCTTCTCGGGCGTGGAATGGGCCACTTCCTCAATATCCATACCGCCTTCGCTGGAGGCGATCAGAGCGACCTTCTGCGTGGCGCGGTCAGTGACCAGAGACACATACAGTTCGTTCTTGATGTCGGCGCCGTCCTCAACGTACAGGCGGCGGACCTTCTGGCCTTCGGGGCCGGTCTGGTGCGTGACCAGCTGCATGCCCAAGATATCGCTCGCACGGGCCTTGACGTCGTCGATGCTCTTGGCCACCTTCACGCCACCGCCCTTGCCCCGTCCGCCCGCGTGAATCTGGGCTTTCACCACCCAGACCGGGCCACCCAGTTTTTGCGCGGCTTCCACCGCTTCTTGCACCGTGAACGCGGCAATGCCACGCGGCACTGGCACACCAAATTGACGCAAGATTTCCTTGCCTTGGTACTCGTGGATCTTCATGAGGTCTCTCTCGGAGAAGGTGAACAGAAGCGGCGGCCAACCCTTGGGACTGGCCGCGCAGGGGCGCTGCGCTGGGAAAACGAAAATGTATCATGCTGCACTGCACCAAATTTGTGCGATGCAGCAAGAGTCGTAATGCATAATTATATGAACGATTCTCTGAACCGTGTAACTGACAAGACAGACTGACCATGGCCCAGATCTTCATCGACGGCGAGGCCGGCACCACCGGCCTGCAGATTCGCGAACGCCTGCAAACCCTGCCCGGCGTCGGCCTGCTGAGCATCGCGCCCGAGCGCCGCAAAGACCCCGAGGCCAAGCGCGATCTGATGGCGCAGGCCGATCTGGTGATCCTGTGTCTGCACGACGACGCCGCGATCGAATCGGTGGCCATGATCGACACGCTGCCGGGCAAAAAACCCCGCATCATCGACGCCTCGACCGCGCACCGCTGCGCATCGGGCTGGGTCTACGGCTTCCCCGAACTCTGCGCCAGCCAGGGCGCAGCCGTTTTGGCAGCCGAGCGCGTGAGCAACCCCGGCTGTTACGCCACCGGGGCGATTGCGCTGCTGCGGCCACTGGTCGATGCCGGCCTGCTTCCCCGCGACTTCCCTGTGTCGCTGCCTTCGGTCAGCGGCTACTCGGGCGGCGGGCGCAGCATGATCGAGGCCTATGAAAAAGGCGAGGCACCGCTGCACGAGGCCTACGCGCTGGGGCTCAGCCACAAACACATTCCGGAAATCCTGCGCTACAGCGGCCTGAGCCGCCGCCCCGTGTTCTTGCCCGCGGTGGGCAATTTCCGCCAGGGCATGCTGGTGCAGTTGCCACTGCATCTGGACGAACTGCCCGGCCAGCCCAAGGGCAGCGATCTGCACGACGCGCTGGTGGCGCACTACGCTGCCAGCGCCATCAACGGCGGCTGGGTGCGGGTGGAACCAGCCACGACCGACGGCAAGCTGGACGCCACCGCGCTCAACGACACCAATGCGCTGGAGCTGCGGGTGTTCGCCAATGAAGCGCACCGGCAAGCGGTGCTGATCGCTCGCCTGGATAACCTGGGCAAGGGTGCCAGCGGCGCGGCGGTGCAGAACCTGCGGCTGATGTTGAACATTTGAGCCCCCCTGCGCCGCTGTGCGGCTTCCCCCCAGGGGGACAACGCCTGCGGCCTGGCGAAGCCAGTTCCGCGGCGTTTGCTGGGTTGGGGCACGCGCTCCGGTGGATCCCGCCGGCTTCGCCGATTGAATCTCCCAAGGGCTGGTTGAATGGTACGTGTCTGCAGGGCTGCGCCGATCAGTCTTCCTCGCTGCCGCCGACTACCCGGCGGATGGCTTCGGCACCGAAGCCGCGCGCCATCAGAAACCGCGTCTGCTTGCCGCGCTCGGCCGCATCCTTTGGCGGCTGGCCGAACTTTTTTCGCCAGACTTCGCGCGCCCGTTCCACTTCGGTACCGCGCAACTCGGCCACCGCCTGCGCCACCGCCGCCGGGTCCAGGCCTTTGGCCTGCAGCTCTTGTTTGACGCGGGCTGCGCCCAAGCGGCTGGCGCGGCGGTGGACCACCGATTCGAGCACCCGCTGCTCGTTGATGAAGCCCTTGGCCTGCAGATCGTCGAGCGCGCGGGCCAACTCGCCAGGTTCGGCTTCGTGCTGGCGCAGTTTGCGCTCCAGCTCGGCGCGCGAGTGTTCGCGCTGACCGAGCAGGCGCAGGGCGCGGCCCTTCAGCGAAGGCTGGTCAAA
>JAIFNE010000141.1 GCA_020047875.1 Hydrogenophaga sp. | reverse complement strand
AGTTGATGCCGTGCGATCGCCTGACGGATGCCCGCAGCCAGCCGCTCGGCCAGCGGCAGCATGTGGGCGTAGGCGGCGGGCGTCATCACCTCGGTGAGCGCGGCTCGCATGGCGGCCATCGCGAGCATGTTGCCGGTGAGGGTGGTGCCGATGCCGCTGTGGCCGGGCGGCGCGTCTTGTTTGGCGCGCACGGCGCGCGCGGCCAGTTCGGCGCTCATGCCGTAGACCGCGCAGGGCACGCCACCGCCCACCGGTTTGCCCAGCACCAGCGCGTCGGGCTGCAGGCCGTGGGCCTGGGTGTAACCGCCGGGGCCAGTGCTGATGGTGTGGGTTTCGTCGGCGACCAGCAGCGCGCCGTGTTGCCGAATGAGGGCCTGCGCGGCCACCCAATAGCCCGGCTCGGGCAACACCATGCCGATGTTGGTCATGACCGGTTCGGCCAGCACGCAGGCCACGTCGCCAGCTTGCAGCGCGGCTTGTAGCGCGGGCAGGTCGTTGAACTCGACCACCACCGTGTGTTCCAGCAGGTTGTGCACCTGGCCCAGCAGGCTGTCGCGCTGCGTGGGTGTGCCATCAACCAGGTCCACGTACACATCTTCAATCGTGCCGTGGTAGCAGCCGTTGAACACCAGGATTTTCTTGCGTCCGGTGGCGGCGCGGATCCAGCGCACGATGTAACGGTTGGCGTCGGTGGCGCTCATGGCGAACTGCCACATGGGCAGGCCGAAGCGCTCAGCCAGCGCCGCGCCGACCGCGGCGGCGTCTGCCGTGGCGAGCATGGTGGTGTAGCCGCGCGTGGCCTGTGTCTGCAGCGCAGCGGCCACCGGCGCCGGCGCGTGGCCGAACATGGCACCGGTGTCGCCCAGGCAGAAGTCGGTGAGGGTGTGGCCGTCGGCATCGGTCACGCTGGCGCCGCTGGCGTGGTCCACGTGCAGGGCAAAGGGTGTGCCCCAATCGGTCATCCAGTGCAGCGGCACGCCGAACAGCAGATGTTTGCTGGCTTGCGCGGCGAGTTCAGCCGAGCGCGGGTTGCGGCGCTCATAGGCCTCGCGCTCGCGGCCCAGGAAGGCCTGGGCGCGGGTCCAGTCAAGGCCGGAGCGGGTGGCGGGGGCGGGCGGGGAGGTTGTCATCTGGCCTCTGCGATTTTCAAGTTTGGACGTAAGAGCCAATGGCGGTGCTTCCGGCGCGCGTGCCCCCAACCCAGTGCAGCCGTGGAACCGGCTTCGCCGGGCCAAAGGGCTGCGTCCCCCTCCGGCCGAAGGCCAGAGAGGGGGAAGACGCGAAGCGGCGCAGGGGGTGCATCTTCCTCACACCAGCAGCAACAGGTGCTCGCGTTCCCAGGAACTGATCACGCGGTTGTAGGTGGCGTACTCCACCTCTTTCACGGCAAGAAACGCGTCAACAAACGCATGGCCCAGCATCTCGCGCAGCGGCTCGCATTCGCGCATGCGGCGGATCGATTCTTCCATGTGGCTGGGCAGCTCAAAGTCGACGTCCCAGGCGCTGGAGGTCATGGGCTCGGTGGGCTCGCGCTGCTCGATCATGCCCAGGTAGCCGCAGGCCAGCGTGGCGGCCATGGCCAGGTAGGGGTTGACATCCACGCCAGGCACGCGGTTTTCCACCCGACGGTTGGCGGCATTGGACTCGGGCACGCGAATGCCGCAGGTGCGGTTGTCGTAACCCCATTGCACATTGATCGGCGCCGACATGAAGCGGGTGAGCCGGCGGTACGAGTTCACATAGGGCGCCAGGATCGGCATGGACTGCGGCACATAGCGCTGCAGCCCGGCGATGAAATGCCGGAACGCCGGTGTCACCGCGCCATTCGCCTGGCTGAAGATGTTCTGGCCGGTGGACCGATCCAGAATGCTCTGGTGAATGTGCATGGCGCTGCCAGGCTCTGTCTCCATGGGTTTGGCCATGAAGGTGGCGAAGATGCCGTGGCGCAGCGCGGTTTCGCGCACGGTTCGCTTGAAGAGGAACACCCGGTCGGCCAGGTCCATCGCATCGCCGTGGGTGAAGTTGATCTCCATCTGCCCGGCGCCGGCTTCGTGGATCAGGGTTTCCACCCCGAGCCGGTGCACCTCGCAAAAGCGAGACAGCTCCAGAAAAAATGGGTCGAAATCGTTCACCGCGTCGATGGAATACGACTGCCGCCCGGCCTCCGGCTTGCCGGTTCTGCCCAGCGGCGGCTGCAGCGGCTCGTGGGGGTTCTGGTGCCTGGCCACCAGGTAAAACTCCATCTCGGGCGCCACCACCGGCTGCCAGCCTTTGGACTCGTACAGACGCAGCACCCGCCGCAACACGCTGCGCGGCGACAACGCCACCGGCGAGCCATCGAATTCCTCGCAGTCGTGAATGATCACCGCCACCTGCTCGGCCGCCCAGGGCACCACGCGGGCGGTGGAGAGGTCGGGCACGCAGACCATGTCGGGGTCGGTATCCCCCACGAAGGCGGCGTTGTCGGGCTGCTGACCGTTGACCGTGTTCAGCAGCACGCTTTTGGGCAAACGCATGTGGCCGGAGTTGACGAACAGGTCTTTGGGCAGGATTTTCCCGCGCGCGATACCCGTCATGTCCGGAATGACACATTCCACCTCGTGGATGCGATGCTCGGTAAGGAAGGCCTGAATGCTGGCGGGCGCTGGTGTCATCGGGATTGCCTCAAAGATTGCGCGCCATTGTGTGGGACAGGCCTGTGTCGCAAGGTTCCGCTTGCCCCGCCGGGTAGAGAGCCGCCTCGGTGTGGCGCCACCGGCCCGCCAAAAAAAAGCGCGGCCCAAGCCGCGCTTTTTTGGTCTGCCTGGGCAGAGGTGAATCACATCACTGAATCTTGGCCTTCTCGCGCAGACTGCGCTGGTAATCGGAAAGCTGCTGCTGCTGCATTTGCTGCAAGACCTGCGGCTTGATGTCTTCGAGCTTGGGCAGCTGCGCCTGGCGCACGTCGTCAACGCGAATCACGTGCCAGCCAAACTGGCTTTTCACCGGCGCGCTGGTCATCTGACCCTTTTCCAGCTTCACCATGGCCTCGGAGAACTCGGTCACGTAGCTGGCGGCGGCAGCCCAGTCGAGATCGCCACCGTTGGCGCCCGAGCCTGGGTCCTTGGACTGCTTTTTGGCAATGTCTTCGAATTTGGCGCCGCCCTGGATGGACTTGATGATTGCCTTGGCCTCGTCTTCCGTTTCCACCAGCACATGGCGGGCGCGGTATTCCTTGCCGCCATTGGCCGCCACGAACTTGTCGTACTCGGCCTGGATCGCGGCGTCGGTGATCGGGTTTTTCTTCTGGTAGTCGGCGAACAGGGTGCGGATCATGATGGTCTGGCGCGCCAGCTCCATCTGGGTCTTGAATTCGTCGGTGGCGCCGATGCCGCGCTTCTGGGCTTCCTGCATGAAGATTTCACGCAGGATCACCTCTTCGCGCAGCTGCTCGCGCACCTGGTCATCCACCGGGCGGCCGGCCGCTGCCACCTGCTGGGCCAGCGCTTCGACGCGGGTGAGGGGAACGGCCTTGCCGTTGACGATGGCCACGTTTTGGGCCATGGCCCAGGGCGCAGCGGCGAGCAGGGCGACCGCGGTGAGGGCGAGCAGGGAGCGTTTCATGAAAACCTCGGGGTGAAGGGAGTTGGGGGAGTCGGACAGCAGCGCCCGGCGGGGCCGGGCGGCGTTGAGGCGAGGGGTGGATGGGCGCGTGCGCGCGTCAGTTCCGGATTTCGATGGCCAGCGCGTGCAGGCCGGCGTCGGTGAAATTTTGCAGCGCATCATACACAAGGCGGTGCTGCGCCACCCGGGTCTTGCCTGCGAAGGCAGGGCCCCCGATGCGGACCCGGAAATGGGTGCCGAAGCCCAGGCCGTTGGAACCGGCATGGCCGGCGTGATCGGCGCTTTCGTCGATCACTTCCAGCGCGCTGGGCGCCAGGCGATCGCGCAGGGCAGACTCGATGGCGGCGGCGGTGGGAATGCTGTCGGTGCTCACGGTTTGCTGGCCTCGCTGTCGTCGTCTTTCAGGTAGCGTGAAATGTAGAACCCCTGGCCCACAATGAAGATCACCGGGAAGGCATAACCCCAGAGCTTGAAGTTCACCCAGGCCTCGGTGGAGTAGTAGGCCGCCACATAGGCATTGATCGCGGCCATGAAAAGAAAGTAGCCGATCCAGATCACGGTGAGCCGGTTCCAGACCTGCTCGGGCAGGGTGAGCTGCGTGCCCAGCAGCATCTGCAAAAAGTTCTTCTTCCAGATCCACAGCGCCGCCCCCAGCACGATGGCCATGCTGGTGTAGAGCACGGTGGGCTTCCACTTGATGAAGCGCTCGTCTTGCAGCAACAGCGTGAGCGCGCCGAACACAATGACCAGCACCAGCGTGACCTTGTGCAGCGTCTGCAGCTTGCGGTCGATGCCGTAGATGAGTGGCCATGTAGATGTCTTGCAGCTTGTAGGCGGCCACGAACAGGGCGATGGGGAAAAAGTCGATCAGGAGGCGCATGTGCCGATTATCGTGTTTGGCCAAGCCTGCGCAGATCCGCAGGACACAATGTGTGCCCATCGCGTCGGGCTCGGGAACCCGCCGCCGCCAAACCGGTCCACACCTTGTCTTTTTTAAACCCAACCCACCGTTCCAATGAACCCCAACGAACAACAAGCCATTTTGTCCATCGCTTTGCTGGCGGCTTTCGCCGATGGCAGCAAGGCCGACGCCGAGCGCGAGGCGATTCGCGGCATTGCCGATTCGCTGGGCCGTGAGGCCGGCGGCGCCGGTCTGGCCCAGCTGTATCAGGATGTGTTGCTCAAGCGGGCCACGGTACAAACCGCCGTGGCTGGCCTCACCGACCCGGGGCAGCGTCAGCTTGCCTACGAAATGGCGGTTTGCGTCTGCGATGCCGACGGCCGCAAGTCGCCTGCCGAGGCCGCGTTCCTGGCCGATCTGAAGCAGCGCCTGGGCCTGGATTCGGCGGAGGCCGACCGCTTCGAGCACCAGGAAGCCGAGTTGGTGGAAGCCGCCGACTGGGCAGCACCCGCCGCGGGCACCGTGGCGGTGGCGGCGGCTGGCGCTGCGGCCTCGGTTGCCGCACCGGCGCCGGCTGCGGTTGCGCTCAATGCACCGCCCGATGCCGAGATGGACAAGCTCATCCTCAAGGCCTCGCTGCTCAACGGTGCGCTGGAGCTGCTGCCGCAGTCGTGGGCCTCCATGGCCATCATTCCGCTGCAGATCCGCATGGTCTACAACATCGGCAAGGCGCATGGCGTGGAGCTGGACCAGGGCCACATTCGCGAGTTCATCGCCGCCGCCGGCGTGGGCCTGTCTTCCCAATACATTGAGCAATTTGGCCGCAAGCTGATCGGCGGGCTGCTGGGCAAGGCAGCGGGTCGTATGGCCAGCAGCATCGGCGGCGCTGCCACCGGCATGGCCTTTTCCTTTGCCACCACCTACGCGCTGGGTCAGCTGGCCAAGCGCTACTACGCGGGCGGCCGCGTCATGAGCACCGCACTGCTGCAGCAGACTTTTCAGGGCCTGCTCGGCCCCGCCAAGCAGCTGCAGACCCAGTACCTGCCGCAAATCAAGCAAACCGCCTCCACGCTGGACGCGGGCAAGGTGCTGGCGATGGTGCGCGGCAGCCCGGGCGCCTGAGCGGTCGCACGCGGGTGGCGCTCAGCTGGGTAGGAATCCCTCTACCGGCAAATAGCGCTCGCCTGTGTCGTCGTTGAAGCCCAGCACCACCGCACCGGGAGCCCGCTCGGGCCGTGTTGGCCGGGGTTGTTGAACTGCTGCGGCATCCAGCCGCCCGGCGTGCTGGCCACGATTTCCTCGGCCCGGGGCAATCGCGCCCTTCATGCCTTTTTCCATGTGCGGGAGATCGAAGCTGGCGCCATAGGCCAGCGTCAAGCGCTGGCGCTCAGTGCTCATGGGGTCGGTGTGAGCAGGGCGCGTTCAAGGGTGAAGACGCTCAGGCCGAATCTTTGGGACGCAGTTCGAGCGAAGCCGAATTCATGCAGTAGCGCAGACCGGTGGGCTCGGGCCCGTCTTCAAACACATGGCCCAGGTGGCCGCCGCACTGGCTGCAGACCGTCTCCACCCGCACCATGCCGTGGCTGGTGTCCCGAATCTCGGTGATTGCCCCCGGTACCGCCTCGGAAAAACTCGGCCAGCCACAGCCCGCGTCGAACTTGGTGTCGGCGCTGAACAGCAGATTGCCGCAGCCCATGCAGTGGTAGCTGCCGTCGTCCCACACCTGCTCGTATTTGCCGCTGAAAGGACGCTCGGTGTGGGCACGCCGCAGGATGTCGAACGCGGCTGGCTCGGCGCCTTTGTCGGCCAGCAAGCTGCGCCACTCGGCCTCGGTTTTCTGAAGGGGAAACGAGTTGCTCGTCATGTTTTCTCCGTTGCAGTGGTCAACACAAAGCCACCATTTTGCTCGTGTAACCTATGCCCAGGGAGTGCCTTTGCACCTCAACAAGAAGCACCAGGGCATGTTTGAGCAGACCTTCAAGAATATCGATGACATCCTGCACAAAGACGCGGGCTGCACCAGCGAGCTGGACTACACCGAGCAATCCAGTTGGCTGCTCTTCCTCAAGTACCTCGACGCCCTGGAGGCCGACAAGGCCATGGAGGCCGCGCTGGAAGGCCGCGCCTACAGCTTCATTCTGAGCGAGCCGTTTCGCTGGGGCCAATGGGCCGCGCCCAAAGGGGCCGACGGCAAGCTCAACCACAACGCCGCCATGACCGGCGACGACCTGCGCCACTTCGTGGGCACCCACCTGTTTCCCTACCTGGCCGGCTTCAAGCAGCGCGCCACCGGCCCCAACACCATCGAATACAAGATCGGTGAGGTGTTCAGCGAAATCACAAACAAGGTGCAGAGCGGCTACAACCTGCGCGACGTGATCGACCTGGTGGACGAGCTGCGCTTTCGCTCCCAGACCGAGAAACACGAGCTGTCGCACCTGTACGAAGCCAAGATCAAAAACATGGGCAACGCCGGGCGCAACGGCGGCGAGTACTACACGCCGCGCCCGCTGATCCGCGCCATGATCCAGGTGCTCAACCCCCAAATTGGCGAGCGCATTTACGACGGGGCCTGCGGCTCGGCCGGCTTTTTGTGCGAGGCATTCGAGTTTCTGAGCCAAAAGCCCGGCCTGACCACCGACGACCTGGAAACCCTGCAAAAGCGCACCTTCTACGGCAAGGAAAAGAAAAGCCTGGCCTACGTGATCGCGATCATGAACATGATCCTGCACGGCATCGAGGCGCCCAACGTTGTCCACACCAACACGCTGGGCGAAAACATCAACGACATTCAGGAAAAGGATCGCTTTGATGTGATCCTGGCCAATCCGCCCTTTGGCGGCAAAGAGCGCAAAGAGGTGCAGCAGAACTTCCCCATCAAAACCGGGGAAACCGCGTTTCTGTTCATGCAGCACTTCATCAAAAGCCTGCGCGCCGGGGGCCGAGCGGCCATCGTCATCAAAAACACCTTTCTGAGCAACACCGACAACGCCAGCGTGAGCCTGCGCAAGCTGCTGCTGGAGAGCTGCAACCTGCACACCGTGCTCGACTGCCCGGGCGGCACCTTTCTACCAATTGGACCCAGGCCGCAACATGGGCAAGACCAACCCGCTGAACGACGCGGATCTGGCGGAGTTTGTGGCGCTGCAGGCCACCGCCGCCACCTCGCCCAAGAGCTGGAGCATAGGCGTGGCGGGCCTGGACGCCAGCACCTGGGATTTGTCGGTGAAGAACCCGGACGGCGGCGAGGTGGCGACGCTGCGCACACCGGCCGAGATCCTGGACGAGATCGCGGCGCTGGATGCGGAGAGTGCTGAGGTGCTGGCGGTGATTCGGGGGCTGGTGGCGTGATGGCCAATTGGCATTCACTACCGTTCGAGGATTG
>JAIFNE010000077.1 GCA_020047875.1 Hydrogenophaga sp. | reverse complement strand
CCTGTGGCGCGCTGTTGTCGCCCGACTCAGGGGCGCCCGATCGGCGGCGGCCATCGTTACGGCCACGGCGCTCGCGGCGCTCACCCGAGTCCGCAGGTTCGGCAACTGGTGTGCTGCTGGGCGCGTTGGTGTCAGTGCTGGCAGGCAGCTCGCGGCGACCGTCACGGCGCTGGCCGTTGCGACCTTCTCCCCGGTTTTCCACGCGACCGTCACCGCGGCTGTCGTTGCGACGCTCACCAGTTCGACCGTCACTGCGACCCTCAACCCGGCCCTCGCCACGCGCTTCGCGCGGCTCACGCATCGTGGCTCGCCACGGCCCTCAGCGCCACGACTGTCCGGGCGTCCCTCGCCACGCACACCGCGACCACCATCGCGACCACCCCGGCTGTCGGAACCGCCACGACCACCGCGACCGCCTCGGTCACTTCGGCCATCGCGGCGCGCCTCGCCGCTGCGGCCTTCGCGGGTCTCGGCGCTGGCGGCAGCAGCGGGCGCCGCAGCCGATGTGCGCACCGGTGCCGGAGCCGCCGGCTCGCTGGCGCCAAACAGGCCCTTGAGCCAGCCGAAAAAGCCTTTCTCGGCCGGTGCGGGTGTGGCGGCCACGGGCGCTGGCGCGGCGGCGGCCACCACGGGTGCAGGCGCCGGTGCAGCGGCTTGGGGCTTGGGCGCCGCCACCGGTGCCGGACCATCAGGCAACACGCCCTTGATCAGCGGCTCCTGTTTGTTGGTCCGCTCCTGGCTGCGGCGCGTGAAGCTGGCCACATCGTCGGGCACGTCGGCCATCTTGTAGCTCACGTCCAGGTTGTCCAGACGCGCGTCGTCGTGCTTGAGTCGCTCGAGCTTGTAGTTCGGCGTGTCCAGCGACTTGTTGGGCACCAGCAGCACGTTGATGCGCTGCTTGAGTTCGATCTTGGTGATTTCGGTGCGCTTTTCGTTGAGGAGGAAGCTGGCCACCTCGACTGGCACCTGCACCAGAACCGCCGCTGTGCTGTCCTTGAGCGACTCTTCCTGGATGATGCGCAGGATCTGCAGCGCAGAACTTTCCGTGTCGCGGATGTGGCCCGAGCCACCGCAGCGCGGGCAGGGGATGGACGCGCCCTCGCTGAGCATCGGCTTCAGACGCTGACGGCTCATCTCCAGCAGGCCAAACTTGCTGATGGCGCCAAACTGCACCCGAGCGCGGTCCTGGCGCAACGCATCACGCAGGCGGTTTTCCACCTCGCGGCGGTTCTTCGATTCATCCATGTCGATGAAGTCGATCACGATCAGGCCACCCAGGTCGCGCAAGCGCGCCTGCCGCGCCACCTCGTCGGCGGCTTCCAGGTTGGTGCGGGTCGCGGTTTCTTCGATATCGCCGCCCTTGATGGCGCGCGCCGAGTTCACGTCCACCGCCACCAGGGCTTCGGTCTGGTCGATCACGATGGCGCCGCCAGAAGGCAGCGTCACGGTGCGGCTGTAGGCGGTCTCGATCTGGTGTTCGATCTGGAAACGGGAGAACAGCGGCGCGTCGTCGCGGTAGCGCTTCACCCGGTGCTCGTGCTCGGGCATCACGTGCGCCATGAACTGGTGCGCCTGCTCGAAGATGTCGTCGGTGTCGATCAGGATTTCGCCGATGTCGCTGTTGAAGTAATCGCGAATCGCGCGGATCACCAGGCTCGACTCCTGGTAAATCAGGTAAGCGCCTTTGCCACCCTGCGCGGCGCCGTCGATGGCCTTCCACAGCTTGAGCAGGTAATTCAGGTCCCACTGCAGCTCGGGCGCATCACGGCCAATGCCGGCGGTGCGCGCGATGATGCTCATGCCATTGGGGTATTCGAGCTGATCCAGCGCCGCCTTGAGCTCCTGCCGATCCTCGCCCTCGATGCGACGGCTCACGCCACCCCCGCGCGGGTTGTTGGGCATCAGCACCACATAGCGCCCGGCCAGGCTGACGAAGGTGGTCAGGGCGGCGCCCTTGTTGCCACGCTCTTCCTTCTCCACCTGAACCAGCAGCTCCTGGCCTTCCTTGATCACATCGTTGATGCGGGCCTGCGAGGGCGCGGTGTTCCCCTGGAAGTAATTGCGCGAAATTTCCTTGAACGGCAGAAAGCCGTGACGGTCTTCGCCGTAGTCGACGAAACAGGCTTCGAGCGAGGGCTCGACGCGGGTGACAACGGCCTTGTAGATGTTGCCCTTGCGCTGTTCGCGTCCTTCGATTTCGATTTCATAGTCGAGCAGTTTTTGCCCGTCAACAATGGCCAGGCGGCGCTCTTCGGCCTGCGTGGCGTTGATCAGCATGCGTTTCATGATGCGAGGTCCTCTGTTCAAACACGGAAAGACACCCCAACCCCATCGGGTTTCGGGCATCGACCTGCCGTGAACCGGCCTGAGGTGCGAACAGGGAGGGAATTGCCGGAGAGCCAATGGTCCGGGGTTCGGCTGTCGTGGGACAGGGCAGCGCCTGGGTAAGGGCTGCCTCGAACCGCCGGATCATGGCGTGGGCGCATGGACGCAAAGCGCAGGGGCGGCTGGCGGGGTGCTTCATCAGCAAGGCGCCGGCCGGTGTGCCACTGACCACTCGTTGTCCTCAGGCGGCCTGTGGCTGCCTGATGGTCACCGCGCAGCTGGTGAGCTGCCCGGTTGGGTATTCCGTATTCGGGTTCGCAGTCTCTGGTGCCGATTCGACCGCCGCGTCTGCCGCGTCAAGGGTCGATCTGGCTTCCAGTGGGAAAGCGTCAGACCACGACCAAGGGGCGCGGGTGCTGCGGTTGGCAACATTCACCTGCCGGGCCCCATTCCCTGTTTGTTGGAGCATCCGCCGCCAGCGACTGCCTTAAACTCAAGGCAAATCAATCACTTACGGCGCGCGGTAGGTGTGTCGCATTATAGTCTTCCAGCCCGCCAGAGCGTTCGCTCATTTTCACGCCCATGTCCCCTGCCTCATCCCCCGCATCGGCCGCGTCGGTCAGCCACATGACGGTGGACGAAGAATCGGCCGGTCAGCGCCTGGACAATTTCCTGATACGGCAACTCAAAGGCGTGCCCAAAACCCACATTTACCGGATCATCCGCTCCGGCGAAGTGCGCCGAAACAAAGGCCGCGTGGGCGCGCAGGACAGGGTGCAGGCTGGCGATGTGTTGCGCATTCCACCGATTCGCGTCTCCGAGCGCTGCGAAGTGCAGCCGGCTCACACCGCTCCAGCCCGCGATTTCCCGGTGGTGTACGAAGACGACGCCTTTCTGGCAATCAACAAACCTGCCGGTGTTGCGGTGCACGGCGGCAGCGGCATCAGTTTTGGCGTGATCGAACAGCTTCGGCAGGCGCGTCCGCAAGCGCGATTGCTGGAATTGGTGCACCGCCTTGACCGGGAAACCAGCGGGCTGCTCCTGATTGCCAAAAAACGCAGCGCACTCAAGGCGCTGCAAGACCAGTTTCGTGCCCGCGAAACCGGTAAAACCTATCTTGCGCTGGTGCGTGGTGAATGGCCCGCCAGGCTCAAGGTGCTGGATCAGCCGCTGCACAAGTTTCTCTTGGCGGATGGCGAGCGCCGGGTGCGGGTGACCCAGCCAGACGATCCCGACGCGATGCGCGCCCTGTCGCTGGTGAAGGTGTTGAAGCGGGTGCCCGCGCCGCCCGGCTGGGTGGGCGGCGACAGCCTGACATGTTCGTTGCTGGAGGTCACCATCAAAACCGGCCGTACCCACCAGATTCGGGTGCATCTGGCGCACGCCGGGTATCCGATCGTGGGCGATGAAAAATACGGCGATTTCGAGCTCAATCGGCAATTGGACCGACTCGGCTTTCGGCGGATGTTCCTTCACGCCTGGCGTCTGCGATTGATGCATCCGGTCTCGGGCGAGCCGATCGAGTTACAGGTTGAATTGCCGGCCGAGCTGCAATCTTGGACAAAGCCGGTCGACAGGGATTAGAATCTCTGCTGCATCGTTGGGATGCAGGCAATAAAAATTCGACCCACATCAGACACAAGGAAATCCAATGGCAAGCTATTCAGAACTCATGGCGCAGGCGCAATCGCTGATGGCGCAGGCCGAGCAGGCACGAAAAAGCGAACTCGCCGAGGTGATTGCGGGCATCAGGAACCAGATGAAGCAATACGGCATCACGATGGCCGATCTGGGCGGCGCCACGGGCGCCAAAAAGGGCACCAAGTCCAAGTCCAGCGCGCCGGCCAAGTTCCGCGGGCCGAACGGCGAACTCTGGGCCGGTGGCCCCGGTCGCAAGCCCGAGTGGGTGCGCACGGTGCTGGCTTCGGGCAAGAGCATCGAAGACTTTCGCATCTGAGTGACGCCGCACCAACTGGTGCGGCACATCGCTCAGCAAGGCCCGCCGCAAAGCGGGCTTTTTTGTTGTGTGGTCCGCCCATGGCGTCTGCCACGGCCCCCTTTGCTATTTTTTTGCCATGATCCAGGTTCTCGTCGTCTGCATGGGCAACATCTGCCGCTCGCCGCTGGCGGCCAGCGCGTTGGAGGCGGAAATTCTGCGGGGCGGCCTGGCCGGGCGTGTCGCGGTGGACTCGGCCGGGACCTACGCGGGGCACCGGGGTGAGCGGGCCGATCCGCGGGCGGTGGCCGTGGCCAGCGCCAGAGGGTACGAGCGGATTCACCGGGAGCGCGCTCGCCGTGTGAGCGAGCAGGACTTTGCCAGCTTCGATCTGCTGCTGGCAATGGACCAGGACAACCTGGACAATCTGCGGCATCAGTGCCCGCCGGCGCACGCGCACAAGCTGCATTTGTTCCTGGAATTTGCCGGCGAAGGTGTGGGCGCGGAGGTGCCTACGGCAATGCCGCCGGCTTCGAGCGGGTGATGGTGTTGTGCGAAGCCGGTGCGCGGGGGGTGTTGCGGCGCTTGGCCTCGGTGGCCAACTGAACCCCGCGCGCCGCATACCCGGCGTGGTGAAGCCATGTAGTTTTCGCTGCCAATGTCCCGCTGGGCACGGTAGGTCAGCCAGCGCGAACGGCGTTCAAGCTTGCAACGGGGCGGGTCAGCGATCCGGCCCGCTCAGCTGTTTTGCCAGATCACTTTCTTGCCTGAGGCCTCCCACGCTTCGTAATTTTTCGAATAGAGGTCTTCGATGCGGTTGCGCTTCACCTTGAAGGTGGGCGTGATCACGTCGTTGTCGACCGTCCAGGCGGTGGTCACCACCACCAGGCATTGCAGCTTTTCGTGCGGGTCCAGGGTGGCGTTGATGCTCTTCAGGTGGGCGGCCAGCGAGGTCTCCAGCTCGCTGCGGGCGCTGGCATCGGATACCTCGGCGACCGCCTCGGCGTTGAGCATCACGATGCCCAGTGGTTGACCGAGGTTGGCGCCGGTCACCACGCAGGCTTCCACCGTCTCGTGCATCACCAACTTGTCTTCGATCGGCGCCGGCGCCACATACTTGCCCTTACCGGTTTTGAACAGGTCTTTCACGCGGCCCGTGATGCGCAGAAGCCCCTGCTTGTCGATGGATCCCTTGTCGCCGGTGCGCAGCCAGCCGTCTTCGGTGAAGGCTTCCTGGCTTTTTTCGGGTTCTTTGAAGTAACCCATCATGAGCGCCGGGCTGTGCATCTGGATCTCGCCAGTCTGCGGGTCGATGCGGTGCTTGAC
>JAIFNE010000205.1 GCA_020047875.1 Hydrogenophaga sp. | reverse complement strand
AAACCCTGCGCAACGCCTCCCTCGCCGCTGGCCGGTAAACACCCATGATCACCCTCACACACCCCACCGCCGGCCCGCTGGCCACGCCGCTCGCGTTCGAGTTGCCGGCCGATCTGGCGATTTCGCTGCAGGCCGCCCGGCTTGCAGCCGGGGGCAAGATTTGAGCCTTGCACCCACTCCCGAACTGATCCGCGCCGCCCTGGCGCACATCCCGGCCAACCTCCCTCGCGACGAATGGGCGCGGGTGGCCATGGCCATCAAAAGCGAGTACCCGGACGGCACCGGCTTCGACCTGTTCGACCAATGGAGCGCTAGCGATGCCGAGCGATACAACGCCCAAGCCGTGAAAGCCACCTGGCGCAGCGTGAAGGCGGTCGGCGGTGTGGGCATTGCCACGCTGTTGCACCTGGCCAAACAACACGGCTTCACGCTGCCCAAGGGTGGACAGCCGCCAGCCCCTCCCACGGCGGCGCAGCTGGCCGAACGGGAGCGCCAGCGGGCAGAGCGCCAGGCCCAAGAACAGACCGACAGAACCCAGCTCCACGCCAAGGCAGCCGAGCAAGCGGCCGCGCAGTGGCAGGAAGCCAGCGAGCGCGGCGAAAGCGCCTACCTGGTGCGCAAGTGTGTGCAGCCCCACGGCGTGCGCTTTGCGGCAGGTGGCTGGGTGCTGGTGCCCCTGCGCGACGGGGTGGGCAAGCTGTGGAACCTGCAGCGCATCGCGCCCGCGAAGTTGGGCAGCGGCTCGGACAAGCTGTTCCTCAAGGGCGGGCGCAAGTCAGGGCTGTGGCACTTGGTGGGCAACGTGGCCAGCGATGCGGCCCCGCCTGTGGTGTTGCTTGCCGAGGGCTACGCCACTGGCGCCACTTTGCACGAAGCCACCGGGCATCCCGTGGCGGTGGCCTTTGACGCGGGCAACCTGGAGCCCGTGGCTCGCGAGCTGCGCCAGTTGTATCCGGCCGCGCTGCTGGTGGTTTGTGGTGACGAAGACCTGGACACCGAAAAGCAGACCGGTACCAACCCCGGCCGTGTGAAGGCGGTGGCCGCCGCCAAATCGGTACGCGGCCTGGCCGTGTTCCCCGAAGGTTTGCCGCCTGGCGGGTCTGACTTCAACGACCTGGCCGCCCACGTGAACGTCGAACAAGGTGACGGTGCTGGGCTTGAGGCGGTACGCACCACCGTGGCCGCTGTCATCGACGCCCACAAGGCCGCACAGGCGAGGGCACAGAGCGCCAAGGCCACCAAGCCTAGGGGGCAAGCAAGCCAGCGCCAGAAGAACGGCGCCAGCGGTTCGCCATCGATGCCACCGGGCGACCCGGATACACCCAGCGGGGCAAGCCCCCCGGATTGGGACCGATTTATGGTGGTCGATGCCGGTGTGTTTCATGAGGGGGTGGACCGTAACGGCGAACCTATGAAGCCCGAATGGGTATGCAGCCGCCTGGATGTTGTCGCGCTGACCAACGATCAGGACGGCAACGGCTGGGGCTACCTGCTGAACTTTGCCGATCCGTTGGGGCGCAGCAAGCAGTGGTCCATGCCGTCGCGCATGTTGTCGGGTGACGGCGCTGAGTACCGGGGCGCCTTGATGGGTATGGGCCTGCGCATCGCCACCAGTCCCCGTGCACGCAACCTGCTGACGCAATACATCCAGACCCGACAACCGGGTGAGTTCGCCACCTGTACCGACCGCATCGGCTGGCACGGCCGCACCTTTGTCCTGCCCCATGAGACGGTGGGCGACGGCGCCGAGCGGGTGGTATTTCAAAGCGAGAGCGCACAAGAAAACACCTTCCGCGTGAAGGGCTCACTCGACCAGTGGCGCGATCGAGTGGGCGTGCCCTGCGTTGGTAACTCCCGCTTGGTTTTTGCTGTGTCCGCTGCGCTCGCAGGGCCTACCCTAAAGCCTGCTGGCATGGAGGGCGGTGGCTTTCACATGCGCGGCGATGGCAGCACGGGAAAGTCCACCACGCAAGTGGTGGCTGCCAGCGTGTACGGCAACCCCGAGCGCTACAAGCAGTCCTGGAAGGCGACCGACAACGCGTTGGAAGGCGTGGCCGCTCAGCACAATGACTGCCTGCTGATCCTTGACGAGATTGGTGAGGTAGATCCCAAGGTGGTGGGCGAGTGCGCTTATATGCTGGGCAACGGCCAGGGCAAAGCCCGAGCCGCCCGTACGGGTGTGCCGCGCCCGCGTCTGGCCTGGCGCCTACTGTTCCTAAGCAGCGGTGAGAAGTCGCTGTCCGACCATATGCAAGAAGTCGGGAAGCGCACCAAGGCCGGGCAGGAAACCCGGATGGCTGACATCCCCGCCGACGCAGGCCGGGGCATGGGTGCATTTGAAGACGTGCACGGCCACGAGGGTGGCGCCGCTTTCTCGCGTCACCTAGTGGCACAGGCCAGCACCTGCCACGGTGCAGCGGGGCGCGCCTGGCTGCAGTGGCTGACCGAGAACAAGGATGGCCTGACCGAGCGCATCCGCACGCTGACGCGGCGCATCGAGCTGCAGATCATCCCCGAGGCGGCAGCTGGGCAAGCGCAGCGCGTGGGAGCTCGCTTTGCCCTTGTCGGCGCGGCGGGCGAGCTGGCCAGCGCTGCAGGCCTGACAGGCTGGGCAGTCGGTGAAGCCGAGCGAGCCGCGCGCGACTGCTTCAATGCCTGGCTTGCCTCGCGCGGGGGCATTGGCAACAGCGAGGAAACGTCCATGGTGCGCCAGGTACGCCTCTTCCTGGAAGCCAACGGCGATGGCCGCTTTGTGACCTGGCACCGAGCGGGCGACGACCACGCGCCGCGCGTTGGCATGCGAGCTGGCGTCAAGCGGCTGATCGGATCCAATGGCTTGCCAATTGGCATACGCAAGACGCCCGAGTTCGCCCACGAAATCAGCAACCCCGAAGGTGAGACTGTGGAGTTCTTCATCTTGCCTGAGGTGTTCAAGTCGGAGGTCTGCAAGGGCTACGACCCGGAAGCTGTGGCCCGCGTGCTGCGCGATCGCGGGTGCCTTGAGGCCAAGGAGCCGGGTCGGTTCACTGTCAGCATGAGCCTGCCAGGCGGCATTGGGAAGGCGCGTTGCTACCACGTGAACGCCCGCATCTTCGCCCTCGACCTATGAGCGCAGCGAAGCAAGGCCACGCGGGTCGCCGATGGGGCGGGGGCAGCGGTTTCTTTTTGCGTGTAGGTGTGCGTACGTGCATCACCAAGGCAAAGAACAGGCGCAGGCCCGGGTGCTTGCTACGGCCGCACGCATGCAGATCAACAGCGCCAGCGCTTGACACGCAGCGAGGCGAGCCGGTGCGATCGCGTCAAGTCAGCCCAGCCAGGTCAACCGTGACATCAGCCGCCAGCTTGGCCACCAGCCAGCAGGCCAGGGCGCTGGTGCTGGTGCTGGTGAACGCATTGCCCACCTTTATTTCGAAGGGTGGCATAGCAAGGGCCTGGCCCCGCCATGGGGGCAGGGCGGACACGGCCACCACAGCCGTGTCCGTGGTAGCGCCACAAGCTTCGCCCCCCCCTATAGGTTCTCCCCCACCCCCAAGCCCTCGGGGTAATTCGGCCCCCGCGCTCTCGCCAGTTGATGGGCTTTTTAAATTGTCAATTTGTCAACGATTACAGGATTTTGATAGATGAAAGCTATTAGAAAACCGACCCAGGCCGCTCTTGCTGCCTCGCTCGGCATCGACCCCGCGCTGGTGACCCGATACAAGCGCCGCGGGATGCCCGTCACCAGCGTGGCTGAGGCTGTGCGGTGGCGGGATGCGAACATTCGTGTTCGGGTTGGCGAGGCGACCGAACTTGAAGCCGTATCGGGTACGGTCGATGGTGAAGAGCTTGCCCGCAGCGCGAGCTCGATGCTGCAGACAGCTGGTGACCTTCTGCAATATGGCGGGGATGCGTCCGCACTGGTGCCTTCACTTCGCCGGGCGCTGGCTGCTGTTCCGCCCAGCTGGCGGGTCAGTGTCCTGGCTCCGCCCAACATCTTGGATACGCTGACGGCTGATGTGGCGCGGGCGATGGATCGGGGAGACCCTGACGGGCTGCTCTTTGGTGTGCTGTACCAGGACAACCCGGTAAAAGGAGAGGTCGACATGGGGGCTTTTTGGTATGCGGCTGCCGCTGGTGAAGTCCTGGTGCGGCCACTTCGGGCTTGATGTATGCCCCGGTTGCCCCGGTAGCCTCCATCTCTGCCCCGCTGACCCGGGGCATTTTTTTTCCAATCCTGACAAGGACTTACAGAACTGTTCCCCGGTTGCCCCTGTTGCCCCTGTAAAAAAACGCTAGGGGTGAAAGAAAGCAGCTCTAGCGCGCTGCCACTTGGGGTTCGAACTGCCGATCGGTCGCCAAGTCTTGGGGGTACAACTGGGGGTACAAAGCAATTTCCCGCACAATCACCACCATTTAAATCAACACCTTACCGTATCGTTCAGGTGTCCCCAGCCCACCAAAATCCCAACTTTCACCAGTTGGGATTTTTTTTCGCTTCCCCTGGGCTTGGAGCTGGAGCAGCCGCGCGAGCGCGCGGTCTTCGATGCCGTGCGCCCTCAGGCTGTGCAGGGTCTGGCGCGCATAGTCGGCCGTGCTGCCGTAGCGGCCCACCGAATGGGTGAAGACGTCCCGGTAGCGCTCGTCGCTGAGGGTGCCGGTGAAGTTGGGACTGCGCCGCGAGAGGGTGAAGGCGAGAGCGGGCACCATGCCTTGTGCGGTCTGGCAGGGCAACCAGCGAGGGTCGTACACCGGGTTGGGCATCTCGCGGGCCCACAGCGCGGGCATCAGTGTTTCCACCTCTTGGTGTGGCACGCGTAGGGCCAGGCCTTGGACGCTGCCGCCGCGTACCAGCGCAAACACCAGCCCGGGACGCTCGGGCGTACCGCGGTTGACCCGGCTCCACATCTGCAGGCTGCGGTGGTGGCCATGAACCCTGGCCGGTCGGATCTCGGCGGCCTCGAACTCGGGACGCCACATCAGCGATGCGTAGCCAAAAATCCAGAGATCGGGGCGCGGACCCAGCGAGCGCCAGGCAGCGAGGGTGTCGGCCATCATCTGGGCGCCGTCGCGCTCGGCCGCAACCCAGGTGCTGGGCCGGGGCAGCCTGGGCAGTCGAGGCCTGGTGATGCTTGATGGAGGGGTTGGCGCGGCCATTTAAACTCTCAGATCGCTCAGGGCACCCGGCATGAGACGCTTCGCGGTCTGCGCCAGTTTCCGGCCCAGCCCCCAGATTTTCCTTCGGTTTTACGGAGTGTCATTCATGTCGCCCACAGACAACCAGCAGGACGTTCGCACCATTGCCGTGGTGCTCGTTGCCACCATTTTGCTGGGGGCTGGCCTGGTCTTGGGCATCAGCATCCACAAGGCGCCGGACGCTTCGGCCGCTGCGGTTTCCAAGGCCGCCTTGCCAGCCACCTCGGAGCCCACCACGCCTGCCACGGCGATGGTGGGCGAAGACGCCAGCGTGGTGGTGGACAGCGGCGTGGTCAAGTTCTACTTTGCCAGCGGGAATGCCGACCTCGCCGCCGGCGCCCTGGCTGCCCTCGGCGAATCCATTGCCGCGGCCCAGGCCGGCAAGCGGCTGGTGATTTCCGGCTTTCACGATGCCACGGGCGACGCTGCCTTCAACGCCGAACTCGCCCGGCAGCGCGCGCTGGCGGTACACGACATGTTGGTGGGCGCCGGCGTGGCCCGCACGGACATTGAGTTGAAGAAGCCTGAGCAGACCACCGGCAGCGGCAACAACGCCGAGGCGCGCCGCGTCGAGGTGGTCATCGCCGACTGATCCGCTGTGTTGCAGGCGCTATTGAGCCGGCTCGTTGGAATGGTGCTGGTCCGCCGTGCGCGGGCAGCCCACTTCAGAGAAACCGTTCCAGCAGCCGCTGCGAGGCGCGGTCCAGCGCGTTGCGGTTGCGTATTTCAAACACCACGCCGCTGCCGCTGGTGACGAGCAGGCGCTTGGCGCCTGGCAGGCGGCGAATGTCTTCTTCCACCTTGAGCACCAGCTCGGTGGCGCCGCGATCGGTTTCGACCTGCCAGACGCTCGGCGTGGCGAAGGTGCTGACGCTGCGGATGCGCTCGATCACCGGCATGAATTCCCGCTCGGCCAGCGCCTCTCGCAAAGCCCGCTGGTTGGGTTCATCGAGCGCGTCGAGGCGGTTCACGAACGCCAGTTCATGGCCGTCTCCGCCGACGAGGGCAATGTCTTCGTCCGGCGCGGTCAGTGGGAAGGCACGCACCACTTGCACGCCGTGGTGGTCAACGCCCTGGGTGTGACAGGTCCAGCGGCCGTGGGCATCCCGCTGGAGCGTGAAGGCGGGCGTGATTGCTTGAGGGCTGGCGCTCATGGGGCCACCACGCTGGTGTGTGCCGAGGGCTGCGGCAGGTGGTGTGCGAGCATGTTGGCCTCGTGTTCGGCGTCTTCGGTGGCGGCGTGTCGCGCCTGCGCTTCGTAGAGCCGCCAGTAAGCGCCTTCGCGCGCCATCAGCTCGTCGTGCGGCCCCACTTCCACCACCTCGCCGCGGTCCATCACCACCAGCCGGTCTGCCTTGCGCAAGGTGGACAGGCGGTGGGCAATGGCGATGGTGGTGCGGCCTTGCACCAGGTTGTCCAGCGCCTTCTGGATCTCCTTCTCGGTCTCGGTGTCCACCGCCGAGGTGGCCTCGTCCAGAATCAGAATCTTCGGATCGATCAGCAGCGCGCGCGCGATGCTGATGCGCTGGCGTTCACCGCCTGAGAGACCTTGGCCGCGCTCGCCCACCAGCGAGTCGTAGCCCTGCGGCAGACGCAGAATGAAATCGTGCGCGTGGGCGGCGCGCGCGGCGGCCACGATCTCGGCGCGCGTGGCGCCAGGTTTGCCGTAGGCAATGTTGTCGGCGATGGTGCCGAAGAACAAAAACGGCTCCTGCAGCACCAGGCCAATGTGGCGCCGGAAATCGGCCACGCGAAAGCGCCGAATGTCGGTGCCGTCTAGCAGGATGCGGCCCTCGGAGACGTCGTAGAAGCGGCAGATCAGGTTCACCAGCGTGCTTTTGCCCGAGCCGCTGTGGCCCACCAGACCAATCATTTCGCCGGGCCGGATGTCCAGGCTCAGGCTGCGAATCACCGCGCGGTTGCCGTAGCGAAAGCCGATGTTGTCGATACGCAGGCCACCGTGCACCACCGGCGTCTGCACCGGGTCGGCCGGCTCGGGCACGTTGGAGACGTGGTCGAGGATGTCGAAGATGCGCTTGGCGCCCGCAGCGGCTTTCTGGGTCACCGAGACGATGCGGCTCATCGAATCGAGCCGGCCATAAAAGCGGCCGATGTAGGCGATGAACGCGGTGAGCACGCCGACCGTGATCTGCCCCCGGCTGATCTGCCAGATGCCAAATGCCCAGACCACCAGCAGGCCGATGTCGGTCAGCAGGGTGACGGTGGGGGTGAAAAGGCTCCAGGTCTTGTTGAGCCGGTCGTTCACCGCCAGGTTGAGCTGGTTGGCCTCCTTGAATCGGCCGGCCTCCCGGCGCTCCTGGGCAAAGGCTTTCACCACCCGGATGCCGGGGATCGAGTCGGCCAGTACGTTGGTCACGTCGCCCCAGACGCGGTCGATCTTTTCGAAGCCGGTGCGCAGCCGGTCGCGCACGCGGTGGATCATCCAGGCAATAAAGGGCAGCGGCAGCAGCGTGACCAGCGCCAGCCAGGGGTTGATGGAGAACAGGATGACCGAGGTCATGCCGAGCATCAGCACGTCGGTGG